>CAYZYE010000042.1:0-23710 GCA_964481205.1 uncultured Anaerolineae bacterium
TTTGCTTTGTAGCATCAGTCGCCCGCAAGGGGCGACGCTACGGACACCCAAATCATTTCAAATCATTTGAAACACACCCCAATGATATGAGGATCTATTCGATGACCATTCGTTTGTTGGCTTGCGACATTGACGATACGTTGGTGCGTTTTCCCAACCCGCCATCGGCGCGTGTGGTTCGGGCGCTGCGTGCGGCCGCGCGGGTCGGCGTAACCATTGCCCTGGTCACGGGGCGCGCTTTTCAACGCGCGCAGCCGATTGCGCGCTCGCTCCAGGTGACCGCGCCGTTGATCTGCAACCATGGCGGCAGCATTCGAGACACGCTCGACGGCAGTTTGATTCACAGCAAAGTCCTACCACGTTTGTTGATGCGTGAGATCATCGCCTGGTTGGAGAGCCAGAACGTGCGCCTGATACTTTTCAGCCGGGACCACATTTACCACGACTGCACCGCCGATCAGGTGGTACACGATTTTCGCGTTTATACCGGCGAGGGAACGACGTGGGTCCAGGACTGGGCACAGCACATTCCAGAACAAACCGAGATACTGCTCGTCTCGGCGCTCGATCACGACCACCTGGCCCAGGTGTACGGACAAACCCAAGACCGGTTTGGCGACCGCGCGCGCGTGCTGTTCACCCACCCCTTTGGGATGGACATTGTTGCCAAAACGGCGACCAAATCGCAGTCATTGGCCTGGTTGGCCGGGCAAATTGGCGCGTCGCCGGCCGAGGTGATGGCGATTGGCGACGGGGACAATGATGTCGACATGCTCGCCTGGGCGGGACTCGGGGTGGCGATGGGTGACGGCGCGGTTGCAACCAGGGCCGCCGCCGACGTGATCGCACCTTCATTTGACGATGACGGTGCAGCCTGGGCGATCGAACAGTTTATCTTGAACAAATAGCGCCGTCTGTTTACAGCGGCGCAAATTGCCAGACAATTCCCGATTGTCTTTTCGACTTTACTATGGTAAAATGATCGCCGCTTGTTTATTTTCAGGGAGGAGCAATATGGCACGTCAACAAGTATCGTATACGCATCAACTTGAACAAACGCTAAAGCAGTTGGCTCATGGCGGGCTGTTGTTGGCATCGACGCGCAGCGACGGCAAATCGAACGTGATGACGATTGGCTGGGCCACAATCGGTGTGCTGTGGGGGCTGCCGGTGCTGGTGACGCTGGTTCGACCGTCGCGCTATACCTACCAGTTCATCGAGGATTCCCAGGTGTTCACCGTCAACGTCCCCGCGCCAGAGATGAAAAAATATGTTGCCTTGTGCGGCAGCAAAAGCGGGCGCGATGTCGACAAACTGGCCCAGGTGGCGACCTCGACGGGCCAAACGGTCAATTGCGTAACCATCGACGACTGCCCGCTGGTTTACGAGTGCCGGGTGGCGCATTGGAACGACATTCAGCCCGACGCGCTGCTGCCCGACGTTCACCGCCGCGCGTATCCCAACGGCGATTTTCACCGCCTATACTATGGACAGATTATGGGAACTTTTGCCGCCGTTTGATGACCTCAACGCACGAGATCGACCAACAGCGGCAATTGATCCGCCCCCTGCTCGCGCCGACCCATCCAGAGGATGCGCTTACCGCCTATTACGCGCTGATGCACGATCCCCGGCGCACACAGCTGACTTTGCACTTGACGCCAACAGGACGCGCCGTGGGCTTTGTCGCCGTGTGCCAGACCGGTCAAGACCTGTTCGTCCCGCTGACGGTGGTGCGCGCGCCCCGGCTGGCCGCCGGCGATCTGTTGCGCCAGGCGCTAAGCCCCAGGCGTCCTTACCGCGTGATCAGCCGGCTGTCGCTGCAAGCGATCATTCAACAGACCCTTTTGGTGGCCGAGCAGCAGATCAATCGCGTCTACACCCTGGATGCGTCCACGTTCCGGCGGGTGATCAATGTGATGGTGCAGCCGGGCGACGCGCCGTTTCGCTTTGAAATCCGTTCTCGCGACGACGAGCGGGTCGTGGCCGCCGCCGGCGTCAACTGGTACTCGGACAAAATGGCCGAGTTGTACGTTTACGTCGAGCCGGGCGTGCAAAATCGGGGCTGGGGCCGCGCAGTGGCCGCGTCTAGCGCCACCGCGCTCCTCGAAGCGGGACTGCTGCCGCTGTACATCGTCGCCGGGGAACACACGGCCTCACAACGTCTGGCCTATGCGCTGGGCTTTCGCGACAGCGGCGTCCGCGAGTTCGAGTGCCGGGGGCAGCTGCGCGAGTGTTGATGTTTTTTTCGGCAAGCGCCTGGAATATGGACAAAGGTTCTCAATGTTTGAACTTGTTTTTTTAGGCACGTCGGCGTCGGCGCCATCGGTGCATCGCGGGTTGTCCTCGGCGATGGTGTTGTACAAAGAATATCGCTTTATGGTCGATTGCGGCGAAGGCACGCAACGCCAGCTGCTACGCAGCGGGTTGGGTTTTCGCCGCCTGGATCGCATTTTACTCACGCACGGACACCTGGATCACATCCTTGGTTTGGGCGGCATCGCGTCGACATTTGGCCGTTGGGAGGCCAACGATCATATCGAGATTTGGGGCGGGCGGTGGGCTTTGGCGCGCGTCAAGATGCTGATGGACGTGGTTTTTGGAATCGAACAACGCCCGATCAAGATCGAATTACGCGATGTTAAAAGCGGCATTTTGATGCAGGATGATCACTTTTGTCTGAGCGCGTTCCCGGTCATTCATCGCGGGCCGGGATGTTTTGGCTATGTGTTTGAGGAAAAGGCGCGGCGTCCCTTTTTGACCGACAAAGCCGAGGCGCTGGGCGTTCCCAGAGGTCCTGAGCGCGGCCGGCTGGTGCGCGGCGAGACGATCACGCTGCCCAACGGCGTCCCTATTCACCCCGACGACGTCCTGGGCGCCGAGCAGCCCGGCGCGCGATTGGTGTTTGTCGGCGACGCGGGCACGACCAGGAATTTGGGGCCGGTTGTGCAAAACGCCGACGCGCTGGTGATCGAGGCGACGTATTTAGAGACGGACGCCGAGTTGGCGCGCAAATTTGGTCACTTGACCGCGCAGCAGGCCGCCGGGTTGGCGCGCGACGCGGGGGTCACGGCTTTGATCCTGACCCATATCTCGCGGCGCTATTATGAGCGCAGCGTGCTTGCCGAAGCCCGAAAGGTTTTTGAAAACACGTTTGTCGCCCGAGATTTGGACATGTTTCAAATCGCCAAGGGCGGCGACGTGCGGTGGATTCGTCCAGGTTCCTGAAACGGACAGCAAGATGCAAGAGCAAGGTCGAACGAACGTGCTAGTCGCCGAAGACGACTTTTTGGTGTGCGAAATGGTGCGGGGCTATTTGGACGACATTGGCTACCGGGTGGTCGGCGAGGCGTCGACCGGCGCGCAGGTGGTGGAAATGATGGCGCGGTTGGCCGGTACGCCGTCGCAACCCGATGTCATCTTGATGGATATTGAAATGCCGGACATGAACGGCATCGAGGCGGCCAGACAAATCTTGAAATCCTATCCCACGCCCATCGTCGCCCTGACGGCCTATGAAACGCGCGAGTTGATTCAAGAGATCAGCAACGCCGGCATGGGCGCTTATCTGGTCAAACCTTCAAATACACACGAGATCGAACGTGCGATCACGATATCGATGGCGCGTTTTGAAGACATGATTGCGCTCGACCGCCTGTGCGTCGAATTGCAAACCCGCAACCGGGAATTAAAAGACGCGCTGGGGCAAATCAAGACCTTGCGCAAATTTCTGCCAATGTGCGCACATTGCAAAAAAATTCGCGACGATCAGGGGCAGTGGCACGAAGTCGATGTGTACATTGCCCAACATACCGATTCGCAATTTACGCACGGTTTATGTCCAAGATGTCAACGCGAACTGTACCCGCCAGAGGATTACCCGTATTTGTATCCAGACGATGACTAGACAAAAGAGACCGCAAAAGAAAAAACAACGACAACGTACACGGCAACAGGCTGAATCGTCGCGCCAGGCCGGGGCGTCGGTCGCGCGGGCGCAAAACCGCCGGGTGACAATTTTCATGCTCTCTTTGCTGGCGATGGCCGTGGCGTTGCGCGTCTCCAATTTGACCGCGCAAAGCCTGTGGGCCGACGAGGGCAACAGTGTGCGTTTGACCGAACGGCCGCTGAACCTGGTGATCGACGCGGCGCGCGCGGACGTGCATCCGCCGGGGTACTATGTGCTGCTCTGGTTCTGGGCAAAACTGTTTGGGCAAAGCGAAGCGGCGATGCGCTCACTGTCGGTGGCGGTGGGCGTTTTGGTGGTCGTCGTCGTGTGGCTTTTGGGGCGACGGTTGTTTGACGCGCGCGCCGCCTGGTTGGCCGCTTTTTGCGCGGCGGTTTCGCCTTTCCAGATCGTCTATTCGCAAGAAGTCAGGATGTATATCCTGGTTGCACTGTGGTGTATAGCACTTGTTTATGTATTTGTACGGTGGCTCGAAGCCGCTCATCGACGGCCGCGCGCGTGGTGGAGCGCCGCTTATGCCCTGATCGCCGCGGCGGGGCTATGGACGCATTATTCCTTTCCCATCGTCATCGTGGCGCTGGATGTGGCCTGGCTGGTGTGGTGGCTCAAACAACGCGGCGCGCCCGAATGGTCGCGCGATGGCGTTATGTGGCTGTTGACGCATGCGGCGATATTGATCTTGTATTCGCCCTGGCTGGCGACGGCCTGGGCCAGGATTTTTGGGTACAGCGCGATCAGCGCGAGCCACGGCGTCACCCAGATCGTCGCCCAGGCGCTCAAGCTGCTCAGTGTGGGCGAGACCGTTCCCAACGACGACTGGAGCAAATGGCTGACCGTCGGCATTGTTGGCCTGGCCGTGTTTGGCGCGTGGGGCGGTTTTGCACCCGTGCGTCCGTCGACCGGGGGGCGCAAGTGGTTGTCGATCCACACGCTGGCGCTGGTTTTGGTCGTCCTCGCGCCGGCGGCAATGATGGTCGGGCTGACGCTGACCGGGCGTCCGGCCTACCGCCCCAAGTTCTTTATGATCGCCAGCCCGGCCTTTTGCGTGCTGGTGGGCGAGGGGGTCGCGTTGCTGGAACAAGGCTCGGGGCAGACCAGGACGATGGGCCAGCGAATGTGGTTGCTGCTGGGTCTGAGTCTGGTTGCCGTGGGGTCGGCGCGTTCGCTGCACAATTATTACGCCAATCCCGATTACGCGCGCAGCGATTATCGCGGCATCGCCGAGTTGATCACCCGCATGGGGCGCGAGGGCGACGCGGTGCTGCTCGATGCGCCCAATCAATGGGAAGTGTTCACCTATTATTTTCAACCGGGGCCGAATCGCGCGCCGGTGTATCCGCTGTGCCGCACGCGCCCGCCGGTCGAGGCCGAGGTCGTGGCCGAGTTGGAAGAGATTGTTTCCGGGCATAGCCGGCTTTATGCCCTCTATTGGGCCGTCGAGCAAAGCGACCCGCAGCGGATCGTCGAGCGATGGCTGGAGGCGCATACCTTTAAGGCTTTGGATCGATGGTACGGCGATGTGCGGCTGGTCATTTACGCCGCGCCGCAAGCGCTGGACGAGGTCGAGATGGCGCACGCACTGCCCGATGTGCGTTTGGGCGAGTCGATTGCGCTGCGCGGCTATACGCTGACCCCCGCCACGGTGCAGCGGGGCGATATTCTTCAGGTGACTTTGTTTTGGCAGGCTTTGCGCGCGCCCGACGCGCGGTACAAGACCTTTTTGCACCTGGTCGATGCCGACGGCCAAATCGTCGCCCAGTTTGACGGCGAACCTGGCGACGGGATGCGTTTGACGACCCAGTGGTCGCCGGGCGACGGCGTTTTCCCCGATCGCTACGGCGTGTTGGTTCCGCTGGATGTGCCGGCGGGGGTGTATCGCTTGCTGGCCGGCATGTATGACCTCAGCGGCGCGCCCCGGCTGCCGATCTCGGTGGACGGCGCGCCGGCCGGCGATGTGTTGACTCTGGCCGAGGTGATTGTGCAATGATAAAGGATGGCGGCGATGAAGACGCCTGCGGGGAGCGAGTGTAAATTTTATTACCATGATTTCCAGCGGGGACGCACGACGCAGGAATGTCGCCTCATCCAATCGAACGCAGACTCGCGTCCGTGGCGGCCCAAGTTGTGCCAGACCTGTCCCGTTCCGGCCATTTTGCGGGCCAACGCCTGCCCCAACATGCAATTGACCGCGTGGGTGGCGCGACGCTGTGTGTTTTTCGGGCAGGTCAGGGTGCGGGCTTTTTGCACATTGAGCGAGCGCAAGGTGGACAATCCGGCCGTCGGCTGCGGGCGCTGCCACGAGGCGCAGTGGCGCACGATCTCGGAACAGATGCGCCGCGCAGGTAACCAGGACGCCGAAACGCCCGGCAGCGGGCGTTAGACCCGTATTCGCTGCGCGTGTGTGTACACGTTCATCCGCCCACCGCGCAAATAGCCGATCAAGGTCAGCCCCCGATCTTGGGCCAACCGGATCGCCAACGAGGTCGGCGCCGAGATGGTCGCGGCGATGGGGATGCCCACGCGAATCGCCTTGGCCGCCATCTCGTAACTGGCCCGCCCCGATGTGACCAGGATCGTCTCTTGCAACGCCTTGTTTCCGAGCAGGCAGCTGCCAATGGCCTTGTCGATGGCGTTGTGCCGGCCAATGTCTTCGGCGACGACGAGCGGATCGCCGAGCGGGTCAAAGAGGGCGGCGGCGTGGGCGCCGCCGGTCTGCCGGTGGATGATTTGCCGCGCGCGCATTTTTTTGCCCAATTCGAGCAGCGTGGCCGATTGGACGATCAGGTCTCGAGCAAGCAAGGGCAGGGTTTCGCCCAGCGCCGATACGTCGGCGCCGCCGCAGCCCGAACGGATGAGCCGGATCACGTCGGGGCATTCGGGTGGAGAAAAGCCCGGCTCGGCCACGCGCAAGATGATGCGGTTGCGCGATTCCGCCGGATCGCCGTCCGTGGACTCGCCCGGCGCCGGCGGTTGCGGGTCGCAGCGGCGATCACAGTGATGGATCAGCCAAATGTCTTCTATCCGCCGTACATAGCCCTCGCTGATGCTAAAGCCGGCGGCCAGTTCTTTCTCTTGCCCCGGCAGGCGCATCAAGACAGCGATGCTGTACCCGTTGACAATGATTTCCAACGGCTCTTCGGGCACAACCGGCGTACTCGATGGCGTGCATTTGCCTTGTTGGATGCGCTGGATCGGCCAGCGCAGTCCCGGTGTGTCGTGACGAAAATCGTGCATCGCTCCCTGCCAAAAACGCCCGCGAGGGGCTATGGTCCAGACCTCTGCGCCCGCGAACGCAAGTCATTACGGAGATCGAGTTGGCTGACATTCCGACAGATACCACAGGCATTATCCTCGCCGGCGGCGCGAGCGTCCGCCTGGGACGGGACAAGGCATTGATCGATATCCATGGCGCGCCGATCGTGCAGCGCGTGGCGCGTGTGCTGCACGCCGTGGTGGGCGCTGTGCTGTTGGTCACCAACCGCCCCGCCGATTTTGCGTTTCTAGATGTGCCGATGGTGGGAGACATTTATCCCGGCGTCGGGGCATTGGGCGGGCTGCACGCCGGGTTGAGCGCGATGACGACAAAATACGGTCTGGTTGTCGGCTGCGATATGCCTTTTTTGAACGCTGACCTGGCTGCGTATCTGCTCTCGCTGCGTTCGGGCTATGAGGTGGTGATGCCCCGCGCGGGGCGGCATTTCGAACCGCTGCACGCCGTCTATGCCCAAGAGTGCCGGCTGGCTTTTGAAAAACATATCCGCGCAAATCAACGCCGCATCATTCCGGCTTGCCAGGGAATGCGTATCCGCTACCTGTCCGAGCATGAGGTCGCGCGCTATGATCCAGACCGGTTATCGTTCTTTAACGTCAACACCAGCGCCGATCTGGAGCGGATGAGGGATATTATTGAGCATCCTGGTCGAGCGCGTTGACGATCTGCTCCCACTTGGTCCGGTAAACGCCGTCCAGTTTGGCGGCGACGGGGGCCGGGTCGTCGCCCTGGATCAATAGACGTGCAGCCTGAACAAAGGTGGCAAGCAGCGATAGGTGTGGGCGCGGGTCAGATTCTCGCTGCATTTTCTCGAGCACGTCGATCAGTTGCTGCTGTTGATCATAGCTGCCAAATTTGAGCACAGTGATCACATTGTGCGTTACTTCATCGAGCACCTGGCGGACGGTCAGTTCGCCTTCATCCTCCGGCGCCTCGACCGCGTCTACAACTTGATCGTACACGGCGCGATAGGTGGGCGGCAGCCCGCCGGCGCGCGCAGCCACATTTTCCCCTCGCAGAATGCCTCGCATCACGTCGATAAAGGGAACCAATCCCGGCGGCGCATCGACGGGGTCGAGATGATTTTGCGCTGCGGTCAGCTTGCTCTCCAACTCGTCGCGGCGAGCGTCGCTGCCGGATTTCATCGCCGAGACGACTTGGGCGGCAATTCCGGCCACCTGAAGCGCGATATTGACCCGAACCTGGTGTTTATTGGCGACATTTTCCACTTGACTCGTCTATCCTCCACTGATATTGGGCTTTTCCAATTTTCAAAACGTCTCAAAATTTGACTAGAGCCTGTTGACACAGGTTGCTTTCAAAACGGATTGGAAAAGTTTGAGCAATTCCCTGGGAGCGTGCTGCAAAGTCCCCTATTTTTCTGGAATTGCCTTATTCTTTTTCCAGCTCTTGTATTTGTAGTTTGGCGCCGGCCAACAGCTGCGGGTCCAGCGTGAGCGTCAAGACACGCTCAAAGTCGGCGCGCGCGCTCTCTTTGTCGCCCAATTGGCGATAGGTCAATCCCCTGGCGTGATACGACGGCGCGTGTTCGGGGTTCAAGTCGATGGCGGTGTGGTAATCTTGGAGCGCCTGGTCGAATTTTTGTTGGCGAAACCGCGCGTTGCCGCGCCAATAATGGGCTTCCGGCCAATCGGGCGCGAGGGCGATTGCCTGCTCCAGGTCAGCTTCGGCCAGGGCATAGTTTTCCAGCGCAAAGCGGGCCAATCCGCGATCATAGAACCCCTCGGCCAATTCGGGGTCGAGCTGCACTGCCCGATCATAGTCGGCAATGGCTCGTTCGTACTCGGACAGAATAAAATAGGCCTTGCCGCGCTGGTGGTAGGCCCTGGGAAACTCGGGGATGAGGGCCAGGGCGAGGGAAAATTCGGCGACGGCCTGTTCATACGCCCCCAACGCGGCCAGCGTCGCCCCGCGATAATAATACGCCTCGGCATAGTCTGGCTGTAGACGAATGGCCTGGTTCAAACTTTGCAAGGTCAATTGATATTCGCCCAGGACAAAATACGCGCGGGCGCGATGATAGTACGCCTGGGCGTCGCCGGGATCGAGGCGCGTCGCGTCGCCAAAATCGGCGGCAGCCTGGGCATACTCGCCGCGCTCGAAAGCGGCCTGCCCCCAGGCTTTGTATGTCGCGGCGTCCGGCTCTGACGCCGCCCTCGTCGCCATCGTCGTCGCCGGCGGCGAGCGGTTTTGGCGCACGGTTGCAGCGACCTGGACCAAGACCGCGACGACAAGCGCGATCAGCGCGATCAGCGCCACGACATAGGCCCACGAGGGCAAGGTGGCATCTTGATCCGCGCCGGCGGACGGTTCGGGAAGAGACGGATCGCTCATCACGCGCCTACTCGGACGGCTCCGGCTGCGCCTGAAGCCGCTGCAAGGCGTTTCGCGCGTGCCGGTCCAGCGGGTTGGCCTGGATCGCCTGTTGAAAGCGCAGCCGCGCCACTTTGGTCTCGCCCCGGTCGCGGTGAATCAACCCCAGGTTATAGTGGACGTTGGGCGCGGCCGGGTTGATCGCCAGCGCGCGTTCAAACGCGGCGATCGCCGCCTGTTGTTCCTGATCCTGGGCCAGGATCGGGTTGCCCAGATAAGCGGCGCCCAGGTTGATCCAGATCATTTCATTGTCCGGCTCTTGTTCGCGCGCGCGTTCCAACACCTCGATGGCGCGTTTGTATTTTTTTCCCAAGATGCATGCCCCGCCCAGGTTGATCGCCGTGGGTACGTCGCCGGGCAGCAGCGCGTAGGCGCGTTCCAGCATCGACATGGCTTCTCGCGCCTGCCCCTCTTGCAGTAACTGCGCGCCATGGTTCAAAAGCCGGCGGGCGCGTTCGCGGACATTGTGTTCATTTGGCGTGCGGGGCCGCGTGGATGGTCTTTTCATTTCGTGTTCATCCCTTGCACGCGCGCGGGAATGATAAAGAGAAAGGGCAGCAGTGCGAAAAGAAATACAATGATCGCCCAGGCGCCATTTTGATCCCAAAAGATGGCCCAGGCGCTGCGCGGCGCAAGGCTGTCGAGCCACTGCTGTTCCAGGCCGTCCAGCGACCGGTTCAGGACGCGCTGCACGCCGCCCTCACAAGTCGTGCCGTCGGCGTAAGCGGCGATCAGATCGTGCAGGGTTTGCCGTCCATAGATATTGCGGATGAAATCGATCACGCTGGCGCTTTGCGCATAAGCCAGGTTGGCGCGCGCCAGGTCGGTGGGAAAGGCGGCGCACAAGGTGTTCAAGGCAATGGTCTGCTCTTGCCGGACCGCGTCGTCGAGCAGTTGGCGCGCCTTGGGGTCGGGGGCAAATGTGTGTTGAACCGATGTCGCCAATCCCTCGTTCAACCACATCGGCACGCGGGCGAAATCATTTTGAGTAAAATGATAGAGTAGTACATGCGTGATCTCGTGGGGCAAAATGCGCCGCAAGTTGGGGATGTTGGCCGCCTGCGGGGCAAAGGCGACCAGGATGACGTTGGTTTCGTGCAGTGTGAGCGCCTCAGTGCCTTCCGGCATCAGGCTGGGCAGCGCGATGCGCAAGTCGTCGCTGCCAGCATACAAATAGATGTCGGTCAAAGCGTTTTGGTCTGTCACCGGAATATCCTGGCGGGCCTGTTTCGACCCCAGGATGGCGGCGTTGAGCGCCTGTTGGGCGATCTCGATCTCGCCCCGATACCAATGGATCGAGACGCCATTTTCGCTCAATGTTTCCCAGTCGAAACGATTATCGACATAGACAAAAGTTTGCGGCTCGGTCACGATCTTGTTTCCCACTGCGTCCTTGATCGTCCACCAATAGGTGATCTGGACAAAGGGGCGGACATAGCGCCCGGTAATGTCATGCACATAGTCCAGCGCGATCGATGTGTTGGGGTCAAACTCGATCGTCTGTACGGTTGTCCCTTGCGTATCCCAGGTGCGGTAGGCAAGGATGACGGACTGGATCGGGGCGTCGCCGGCGGCTTCCAGGTGAAACTGGACATATTGCCCAAAGGCAAAGGTGTACTCGTTGGCGCGGATCCGGATCGGCTGACCGGCGTGGGCGGCGCCCGGCCAGAGCAGCCCGGAGCAGAGCACGCCGCCGATCAAAATGATCCAGCACCGGGTCAACAAGGCGGAGCGGATATTGAGAAAAATTGAGTGATCGCGTTTTGACTTCAAGATGTCCCACTGTGAGTTGGTCGGAAAATTTTCAGGTGTTTTGATTATACTTGAAGTTGGAAAATTTTGCACGTTTGGATCAAGCCGCGATTCGACGGCGCAGCGTATGGAAAGCGTCGGAAAAGCGTCCAGCAAGGCGATCCGGTGTGTGGTATTGTATATACAATCTTCTCCTCCTTTTTGACGCGAGCCAGAGTATGGGCAACTCTGGCTCGTGTTGATCATGGCGAGTTGCACAAAAAACGCTCCCTGTGCAGGGAGCGTGTGTTTTTGTTTTGCATTGGGCGCGCCGGCCGTGGCGAGTCAGGTCAAATAGTCCCTGAGTTGCCTGCTGCGGCGCGGATGGCGCAGCCGGCGCAACGCTTTGCCTTCGATCTGGCGGATGCGTTCGCGGGTCAAGCCAAATTTTTGTCCCACTTCTTCCAGCGTATAGCTTCGCCCGTTTTGCAAGCCAAACCGCAGGCGCAAAATGCGCGCTTCGCGCGGCGTGAGCGTGCTCAAGACCTCTTCGACCTTGTCGCGCAGCAGGTTTTGGTATGCGCTTTGGGTCGGTGTGGGTGTGCCCTCGTCTTCGAGAAAGGAGCCCAGTTCGCTGTCTTCTTCTTCGCCAACCGGTCGTTCCAGGGAGAGCGGCCGCCAGGATACTTTGAGCATCCACTGTACCTTGCGCGGCTCCAAATCCATCTCACGTGCAATTTCTTCGGGCGTGGGTTTGCGCCCATGTTCCTGCTCTAACTGACGCGCCGTCTTGTACAAACGACGGATGCGGTCGCTCATATGCACCGGCACGCGGATGGTGCGTCCCTGGTCGGCGATGGCGCGGGTGATCGTTTGCCGAATCCACCAGGTGGCATAGGTGCTAAAGCGGTAGCCGCGCGTATAGTCAAATTTTTCGACCGCTTTCATCAACCCCAGGTTTCCTTCCTGGATCAAATCCAAAAAGGGAACGCCACGGCCCATATATTTTTTGGCAATGCTGACCACCAACCTGGTGTTGGCTTTGATCAGGTGTTCACGCGCCAGGCGGGCATCTTCGACGACCAGCTCTAGATGGTCTTGTTCGTTCAACGAAAGCCCCCGGCGGTTCAACTTGCGTTTCGCGTCGCGCCCCCGGCATAGCGATTTAGCCAACCCCACCTCTTCTTCCAGGGAAAGCAGGGGGACGCGGGCCATTTCTTTGAGGTACAGCCCAACCGAGTCGTCGCTGGAAATGTTGCTCAAATCAAAAACGTCCTTTTCAATCTTGATATCTTCGACCGCTTCAACGTCCATAATATCGTGTTCGCCGGCCGCTTCTGCATCGTCTTTGTGATCGTACAATTGGATTCCAACCTGGTTCAAGCGAATGAAAACATCTTCTACCTGATCCATTCTTTCTTCCGGCGACGGAAACAGTTCGATGACGTCGTCCATCGTCAGGTATCCTTGCAGCTCGGCCTTTTCCAATAATTCGGCAACGACATCCGTTTCCTGGTCAATAAATTCACTCATACTGTTCTCTCTTCCCCCAAAGTCCAAGATCGTAAAACCGCCATGCGGGGGTCAATATCGTCTGTTTCACAATCGCATGCGGTGTTGTTGAGGTTGACCCCGCAGTTTGGGCACAGTCCTTTGCAATCCGGTTTGCATTGAACGTGCATCGGCGTGGAAACGATCACCAGATCGCAGAGTATAGGCCCAAGATCGATATAGCCATCGGCGTCAATGGGAAAAGCCGGTTTGTCGGGCGCAATGTCTTGCGCCGGGCTAAAGAACTCTTCCAGATCGACGTTGAGCGGGTGCAGAATTGGCTCCAAACAACGAGCGCATTCGATCTCGATGTCTATAATAAGCGCACCATAACCCATGATGCCGTCACTGGTGCGCAAAAAAGTCAACTCGCCCCGGATGCCTTGCACCGACAAATCGTCGGCCAGGTCCTGAAAACCCAGGGCCAGTTCAACTTGAAGATGAGAGCCGACCGGCTCTTGAAGTAGTTTTCCAACGTAAAGGTGCATAATGATGTCTCATAAAAAAAACGCGAACCCCGAACCCCACACCTACCACGTAGTATCCAAGGTTGGTATCGCATTTCGCAAAGCGTATAAATTATAACACAGGAATAAGGGGGCGTCAAGGTCTTGCTCTCAAGTTTTAATCTTTGTTATGTAAACAAGGCGCCGTCCAGGTGGAAGGCGGTTTGCGAATTCGCGAAAAATGAGTAAAATGTTGTACCGATGTCGGTCTCGATACGAGATCAATCGATCGGTCAAGGAGACAAATGTGAAAAGAATGTTGTCAATTTTTGTGCTGGTATTGAGTTTGGCGCTCGCCCCGCACCTGTTGCTATACGCCGCGCCGCCGGCTCAACAACAAGGGTCGTGCATCATCAGCTCGCCGGCGACCGGCAGCGTGCTGCATGGCCGGGTCACGATCAGCGGCACGGCCGCCCACCCCAATTTCACGGGGTATCAGATTGGGTACGCGCCAGAGCCGAACTCTAGCGGCGAATGGACCTTTTTTGCCAACGGTCAAGAGCAGGTCAAGAACGGCGCTTTGGGGGTGTGGGACACCACCGGTCTGGCAGACGGGACGTACAAGTTGTTGATCGAAGTGTTTCGCAACGACGGAAACAAGGACCTGTGTTTTTCGGGTATCTTGCAGGTCAACAATACCGCGCCTACAGCGACGTTTACGGCTGAACCGCTGCCCACGCCGGCCGAGACGCCAACGCCGTTGCCGACAACGACCGAAACGGCCACCGTCGTCATTGAGCAACCTCCAACCTCGACCCCCAGGGCAACGCCGACGTATTCGCCGGTTGATAACCCAACCCCGACGCCAGAGATGACCCGCTTCAAACTGCCCATCGAGTTGGGCGGCGTTCGAGACTGGTCGTGCAAAGGCGCGCAGGCGGTGATCGTCATTGCGGTGATTGTGGCGCTTTATTTTATTATTCGTAACGCGGTGATTGGCGGCGTTCGCAAAGTGGGGCAGTCTAAAAATGTGGAAGGGTTTCACCGGCGGCGGCCTCGACAGTACTAGCCTGGGTGCAACTAGGGCTGCTCAATTCTAATTTGTGAAAGTCACCGCTGGTGAGGACTCGTCGCCGTAGGGGGACGACCAGCCAACGGCTCACCCAACGCGGTTTCAACCGCTGGATTGTAGAATTGAACAGCCCTGAGGGTGCAACGGTTATGCGCGCGCCGATGTCCGCATCGTTCGCCCGCTCCGCCAGACGGTGATGGCAACGGGGTCGCCGGTCAAGACATCCGACATTATGGTATGAATGTCGGATGTCTTTTTGATCGGGTGTTGCGCCAACTCGATGATAATGTCGCCTTTTTTGACCCCGGCGCGTTCGGCAAGTGAACCGGCGCGGACGCCGCCCACATAAACGCCTTCGGGATGTTTGTCTGTAGCCTTGACGTCGGTGATCGAGACGCCCAGACGGATCTTGGGGCGCTTGTTTCGTGGGAAAAGCCGGCCCAGGCGCGCCAGGTCCAAACCTATAATCACCTGGTTGCCTTTGACAATGACCGGTACATGACGCTGCCCGCTGATACGTACCATGTGCTGCATGGCGACGGGGTCGCTCGAAACATCAAAGGCAATGAATTCAATCTCTCTCGACTCTAAAAAATTGCGAGCTTTGTGGCAATCTGCTGAAAAAGGCGAGGCGTACAATATGATCGTGTCTGATTTCGAATCGGACATGTGGGTACCTCGAGACCGGATGAGCGCATAAATTTTGATATATCAGAATATATTATACCAACATCTCGGTTTGCGCACAATTCCGGCCCTGGCAAGATTGCATTTTCTCAACCTTTTTGTAACACACCCTGGGTGTGCGGCGTGATATAATGCAAGCATAAACAGGAACGTCATTCGGAACCCCCCACCGAATGGCGTTTCTGTTTTGAAAAGCCCCCGTAGCTTGCGCCGGGGGCTTTTTTTTTGTGACAGAACCGGGTTTTACGCCCACACAATCAACTCGACCGGCCGGGTCAGGGTGATCAGTTTTTTGCCCCGGTTGGATCGATTCTCCACCGGGATGCTTGAGGCGAGCAAGCGCTGGCGTTTGCCATCGGCAGCGAGCACATCGACGCTGCTTTGATCGGCGATCCGCCCGGCAGCGACGGCGGCAATGTTGCCCGTCGCGCGTGTTTTGTTCAAGCTCTGCACCCCTCGCGTTCCCCGCCCTTTGACCGGAAACTCGGCGACCGGCACTTGTTTGATATACCCTTTTTCGCTGAGGATCAGCACGGCGCGGCGATCGGGGGCCGAGAACACTGCCCCGCCGAGCAGTCGATCATCCTGCCCCAATTTGATGCCGGCCACGCCGCGCGCGCTGGGCGTTTGCTGATCGCGGATCGTCTCGGCGCGGACGTGCAGCACTTTCGAGTCGGTGAAAAAGAGCACCGCGCCTTGTTCGGCGCACACCCCGGCAAAAGCAATCCGGTCGTCTTGCCCCAGGCCGATCATTTCCGTCCAGTGTCCCTCGACGGCGTTTTGCAGCACCGAGGCCATCGCCGTGCGTTTGACGCGCCCCTGTGTACTGCCCAACACCAAAAATTCCGGCGTCTGGGTCAAGGTGTTTGAAATGACGCCCAAATAGACAATGGTCTCGTCTTTTTTCAACCCCAACTTTGCCAACGGCGCGTCGCCGGGCGTTTGTCCGACCGGCGCGATCCAGACTCGTCCGCCCGACGAGACGAGGATGATCTTGTCGGTGGGCTGCGCCTGGACGCGCATGCGGTGCGCCGTCACTGCGCCGCTAGAGGCGCCGGCGCTGACGCGATATGAATAAGCCGAGCTGTCGCAGCGTTGCAGACCCTTGGTGGTCACAAAAACGGTTTGCGGGCTGTCGGGGGTGGCCAGCGTCGTCTCGGTGACGATCGTTTTGCTCTCACCCGGCGCGGCGTCGACGATGGTTGTGCGGCGCGGGGTGGCATATTTTTTCTTGATCTCGGCAGTTTCTTGCTTGATCACGGCCAACTGTTTGGCCTCGGACGCGAGCAGCGCTTCCAGGTACTTGATCCGCGCCTTGAGTTCCTTTTTCTCGTCTTGCAGCTTGCGCCGTTCCAGCGCCGCCAGGCGACGCAATTGCATGTCGAGGATCGCCGTGGCCTGCACCTGGCTCAGTTTGAACCTGCGCATCAGGTTGGTGCGCGCCGTATCGGCGGTGCGGCTGCGGCGGATGGTGTCAATCACCTCGTCGATGTGGTCGAGGGCGATGAGCAGCCCCTCGACGATGTGCAAACGATGCTGGCGTCGCGCCAGTTCGTAGCGGCTGCGGCGCTGAATGACCTCGAGGCGATGGGCGACAAACTGTTCGAGAATCTCTTTGAGACCCAGCGTTTTCGGCTCGACAATGCGCGCCGCTCCGCTCTCATCGTCCGTTTGCCTGGGCACGAGCACCAAATTGTTGACGCCAAAGGTCGAGCGTAGCGTGGAGCGACGCACCAGCATTTCGAGCACGTCGTGGGGATCGGCCTGACGCGAAACCTGGACGACGATGCGCATTCCCTCGCGGTCGCTCTCGTCGACAATGTCGGTCACGCCGGTGATCTTGGCCTCTCGCGCTTCTTTGGCTACGCGGGCAATGATCGTCGATTTTTGCTGCCCGTAAGGAATGGCCGTGATCACGATCTGATCGCCGCTGCGACCGCTGCCCGGTTCAATGTCCATTCGCGCCTGGCAGACGATGCCGGCCTGACCGGTTTCGTAGGCGGTCTTGATCGCGTCCGATTTGACCTGCTCGTTGCCGACGCGGTCAAAGCGGTAGCGGAAAACCAACCCGCCGGTGGGAAAATCGGGGCCGGGGATGACACGCATCAAGTCGTCGATGGTGACCTTGCGCTTGCGCCAGTTATTGCACATCAGGGTCACGCCGTCGCAGACCTCGCCCAGGTTGTGCGGCGGCAGGTTGGCGGCAAAGCCCACGGCAATGCCCGACGAGCCGTTGACGAGAATGTTGGGGAATGCGGCGGGCAGGACCAGCGGCTCTTTGAGCGAGTTGTCAAAGTTTTCCTGCCAATCGACGGTGTCCATGTCGATGTCGCGCAGCATTTCGGCGCCCAACGCCGACATGCGCACTTCGGTGTAACGCATCGCAGCGGGGGCGTCGCCGTCGATCGAGCCAAAGTTGCCCTGTCCGTCGATCAGCACGTCGCGCAGCGAAAAGTCTTGCGCCATCCGCGCCAGCGCGTCATAGACCGATTGATCGCCGTGCGGGTGGTACTTGCCGAGCACCTCGCCGACAACGCGGGCGCTTTTGCGGTGCTGTGTGCCCGGATTGAGGTTCATTTCGCCCATGGCATAGATGATGCGGCGGTGAACGGGCTTGAATCCGTCGCGCACGTCGGCGATGGCGCGGTCGAGCAAGGTATAGTGGGCGTATTCGCGGTACACATAGCCCAGTTCGTCGGCCAACTCGATGGTTTTGTGTTTGGGTTCGGTTGGGGACGACGCCTTGGTCAAGTCAAAGGCTTGTTGTTCGGCCCTGGTGGTTCGTCTTGCCATAATCTTGGTCCTTTGAATAGCAAATGCTGTTTGCCATTTGCAGTTTTAATGTTCTCCGTTGCCGTTCATCACGTCCAGAGTCTCCCAGGTGTCGAGCAGCCATTTGCGGCGCGGCGGTACCACGCTGCCCATCAGGCGCGACATCAGGGTGTTGGCGCGATGTGCGTCGTCGACTGTGACCTGGACGTGATAGTGGTTCAAGATGCTCTCGTGGGGGACGCCGTCCTCGTCCAATTCGGCGCCGGGCGCGAGCACGGTCTTGGCCATTTCGTCGGCGCTCATTTCGCCCAATCCCTTGAAGCGGCCAATGCGCACGCCGGCGGGCATGCTGCCGTTTTTGGCCCCCCAGCCCTGGAGTATTTTGTCGCGCTCTTGATCGTTGAGCACGTAATGCGTTTCCTTGCCTTTGGTCAGTTTGTACAATGGCGCGCGCGCCAGGTAGAGCCGTCCGGCCTCGACCAGGGGACGCATGTGGCGGTAGAAAAAGGTGAGCAGCAGCGCGGCAATGTGCCCGCCGTCCACGTCGGCGTCGACAAAGATGACCACGCGGTGGTAGCGCATATCGTCGATGTTGAATTCTGTGCCGATCCCTGCGCCGATGGCGGCAATGATCGCTTTGACCTCGTTGCTGTTGAGCATACGGGTCATCCTGGCGCGCTCGGTGTTGAGGATTTTGCCGCGCAGGGGCAGGATGGCGTGCAGGTTGCGGCTGCGTCCCTGCTTGGCCGAGCCGCCGGCGCTGTCGCCTTCGACCAGGTAGAGGCCGGTGTAGCGCGGGTCTTCGGTGCGCACGTCGGCCAGTTTGCCCGGCAGCACGTCGATCTCCATCATCGCCGAGCGGCGGGCAACCAGTTTGCGCGCTTGCGCCGTGGCCTTGCGCTCGCTGGCAGCGGCGGAGCAGAGTTCGACGATCGCATCGCCTAATTTGGGCTTTTTGTCAAAGAGCTTCATCAATTCGTTGTAGATCAGTGAATAGGCGCCGGGGCGGATCGGCGAGGCCAGTTCGTCCTTGGTCTGGCTGGTGAACTGCGGCTCGGGGATCAGGACGGATACGGCCAGGGTCAAGCCGAACACGGCGTCGGAGCCTTCGATCTTGTCCCCTTTGAGGTTCTTGCGCTTTTGCGCCCACTGGTTGAGGGCGGCGGTAAAGGCCTGCCGCACGCCGGAGACGTGCGTGCCGCCGAGGCGGGTCATGATTGTGTTGGCAAAGCTGACGATCTCGCCGGCGGGGTCGTCGGTGTACTGGAAGGCGACGGCGACTTTGATCTGGTCGGGGTCGGCGCCTTTGTGTGCGATCTCGAATTGGCCTTCTAGCAGTACGGGCGCGCGGTTGTTGGAGATGCTGTGGCGTTCTTCGTTGAGATAGGAGACCAGGCCGGTCAGGCCGGTGTAGGATTTGTGCTTGCCGGTGTAAACCCGTTTTTCGATCTTTTTGCCGCGCAAGTCGCGCAAGGTGATCGACGCGGGGATGAGGAACGAGGTCATGCGAAAACGCCCGGATAGCGTTTGACGGTCGAATTTGGTTTCTTCGAGCAGCGAGCCGTCGGGCCAGAAACGCACGGTGGTGCCGGTGCCGATGCTGCGATCGGCGTGTTTGCGCACGTCGGCGGGCAGTTTGCGGTATTCGGTGTGACGGCTGGTCAGCTCGCACAACACCTCGTCTTGGTGTGGATCGAGGACCTGGACCGGCGTTTGCGGCACGCCAAAGGCGTGTTCCTGGCGAAAGCGCAGCCCGTGGCGCTTGACGGTGACGATCAGTTTTTCGGACAGGGCGTTGGTACCCTTGACGCCGACGCCGTGCAGGCCGCCCGATGCTTTGTAGGCGCTGCCGCCGAATTTGCCGCCGCTGTGCAGCACGGTGTAAACGACTTCCAGGGTGGCTTTGTCGCGGTCGGCTTTCCACCACGGCGGGATGCCCGATCCGTTGTCGATCACCTCGGCGCTGCCGTCTTTGTGCAGGTTGATGACGATCTCGGTGCAGGCGCCGGCCAGCGCCTCGTCGACGGCATTGTCGACCGCTTCGTAGACCAGGTGGTGCAGGGCGCGGACGCCCGTCCCACCGACGTACATGCCCGGCCGCCGCCGGATGGCCTCGACGCCTTCCAAAACCTGGATTTGGTCGGCGCTGTATGTTCTTTCCGCCATTTGCTCATCTCCACATCGGGTCTCGATCAATTGACAACCCGTCCAACGCGCTCGTCAAGCGCCAAAAGTGCAGCGCCAATATCAACTGCTGGTCATATTATAGCACAAATGTTCTGATCTTTCCAGTCCAAACGTATTTTTCCCAGTATATCATACTTGACATAATTGAACAAGGAAATCGCCGGAGGGCCAAAGGGGTGCATTTTACCCGATCCACCCGGATTGTCAAGTCGGTTCGAGAGAGGGGTAGGGCTGTTCAATTCTTCGTGACTAAAGTCACCGCTGGCGGGCCAAGGCCGGGCGTCCCACCTGCGTGGACGCCACCGCTGGTGAGGACTCGTCGCCGTAGGGGGACGACCAGCCAACGGCTCACCCAACGCGGTTTCAACCGCTGGATTGTAGAATTGAACAACCCTGGAGAGAGGGGTGCTTTTGTCGTTGGGGGCAGCGGATTTATCATCCGCGTTTGGCCGAGGAAATGCCGTTTTTAAGGCCAAGTCACGGCAAATGCACTGTTTTTTCAGCCGTGCTCTCGTTCTCGAGGCGCCAGCCGCCTCGAACTATACACCCTGAGAGATGGGTTTTGCAAAATGTTCCAAATCACTTATAATCATCAGAGTGTGTTTCATTTCGTTTCTAGTTTATGGCCTTGTGCCCGTTGAATGACCTGTAACTCGCCTCGGCGTTCCTGGCGTCCTTGGTTGATCTTGGGTTTTTCAACGGCCTCTAATGGAGAAATGCTGATGATTGAATCCGAGACGTCCGAGTCTCCGCCGGTGTGCAAGACGACATGGCTGGATTTGCCGATCTATATCTTGGGCGGATTTGGCCTGTTCCTGGTGGCAAGCGTCGGGATGGGGTTGTTTGTTCGGCGGATGAGCATTTGGGTGGCGCTGGCGGCTTATCTGCTGAATGTCGTTTTTATTGGCGGCAGCGCGTGGATGTGGGGCGTGCGGCGGCGAAGGACATCGTGGCGCGAGATGGGTTTTTGGCCGGTGCGCTGGCAGTGGAAATGGGTGCCTATTGCTGTGGCCGTTTCGGTGGTTTTTCTGCCGCTGCGCGGGCTGTTGGGGCTGTTGGTGCAGTGGTTGCTGGAGGGCGGGTTGCAAAGTCTGCAAAATCGCGCCGAGGTGCTTGGCGCCGGCGGCGAGTTTTCATTGTCCGGCTTTGCGATCACTTTGATCGGCGCGGGGGTGCTGGTGCCGATCGCCGAAGAGTTGTATTTTCGCGGCCTGATTCACCGCTGGTTCGAGCCGCGTCTGGCCTTTTGGCCGAGGGTGTTGCTCAGCGCCTTGATCTTTGGGCTGGCGCATTTTGACAGTGTGGGCGTGGTCGCGTCGAGTTATGTGATGGGCGTGGTCAATGCCGTGGCGTATGAAAAGAGCAAATCGTTGTGGCTGCCGATCTTGATTCATATCAGCACCAACAGCATCGCCATTATCTTGATGTACCTGATTATGGCGTTGGAGCCGCTGCTGCCCGCCATGTAGGGGGTAGGGGGAGAACGATGAAAGACCTGGTGGGCGTGATCCTCACCTTGAACGAGGAACGACGTATTGCCGAGTGCATTCGCAGTCTGGCCTGGTGCGATGCGGTTGTGGTGTTTGATTCGTACAGCACGGATCGCACTTGCGCGATCGCCAAAGCGGAAGGTGCGTTGGTCGTGCGCCACCCGTTCAAGGGGTTTGGCAGCCAGCGGCAGGCGGCGATGGACTGTATTGCCGCGCGCTGGATATTTTTTGTCGACGCCGACGAGCGGGCCACGCCGGCGTTGGCCGGCGAGATCAGGCGGGTTGTGGTCGAACGGCCCGGCGTGGCCGGCTGGTGGTTTCCGCGCCACAATTACATCTGGGGCCGGCTCACCCGCTATGCCGGCTGGTACCCCGATTATCAGCTGCGGCTGCTGCGCGCCGATCGCGCGCGCTGGGATACCGAACGCGAGGTTCACGAGCTACCTATTCTGGACGGGCCAAGCGGATACCTGGAGAACGCGCTTGTTCATTATAATTACGATACATTGAGGCAGTTCATATCAACGCAGGAAAAATATACCAACTATGATGCGCGCATTTTGTTCAATCGCGGCGAGCACGCCAAGTGGTGG
Organism: uncultured Anaerolineae bacterium; assembly: GCA_964481205.1. GTDB lineage: Bacteria > Chloroflexota > Anaerolineae > JAFGEY01 > JAFGEY01 > CAYRXM01. The sequence goes on from CAYZYE010000042.1 coordinate 22,162, forward strand.
AGTCCGTTCAGCATGCCGGTGCGGCATTTCAAACTGCGTTTTTTTGACTGGCAGGGCTATCGAGACGGCGGGCACGGTTTGCTGCTCAGTTTGTTGATGGGTTACTATGAGGGGCAAAAATACGTTCGTCTGGCGCGGCTCGAACGTCGGGCCGGACGGCGGGACGACAAGCACATTGTAGTTCAATCATCCAGTTGAACCGATTTGAAAGGAGACAAGTATGGCGCAGACTATTCAAAGCGTGATCGAGGCGATCGTGGCTCGCATTCCCGGTGGGTTGATGGAAAAGACTGTCGATGTGATCAAAGCCGGCGATCCGTCGCAGCCGGTCACGGGCATTGTGACCACTTTTTTAGCTACCTATGCCGTGCTCAAAAGAACCATCGATCTGGGCGCAAATCTGGTGATCACCCACGAACCGATCTTTTACAACCACCGCGACGAGGTGGACTGGTTGGAGGGCGATCCGGTGTATACGGCCAAGCGGCGGCTGATCGAAGAGAATAACCTGGTGGTGTGGCGATTTCACGACTATTGGCACCGCCATCGCCCCGACGGGATTTTTGCCGGCGTCACCGAGGCGTTGGGCTGGCAAGATTATGTCGATCCGGCCCGGCGTGTGTTGTACAATATCCCTCAGACATCGGTCGGCGCGCTGGCAGAGATATTTAAGAAAAAATTGAGTATCAGTATGGTGCGTGTCGTTGGCGCACTGGATATGCCCTGTCGCCGTGTGGCGCTGGCGGTCGGCGCGGCCGGCGGGCGACGTCAAATCCATGTTTTGGGGCAAGAGATCGATGTGTTGGTGGTTGGCGAGTTGAACGAATGGGAGACTTGTGAGTACGTGCGTGACGCGATCTCGATGGGGCAGCAAAAAGCGCTGATCGTGCTCGGCCATGCCAACAGTGAGGAGGCCGGTATGGCCTGGCTTGTCGATTGGCTCCACGACGTGGTGCCCGGCGTGAGGGTCACGCATCTCCCGACCGGCGATCCGTTTCGCTTTGTGTGATTTGACCAAATGGGCAAGATGGTACGGGTCAGTAGTTATGCGGTTTGCTCCAAAGAGCCCGGCAACTTTGTGACCAGAATTGTTGTTTCTGGGGATACGATAATGGCCGTCAACCTCAAACCTTCGTTTTCAGTCAACGGCCAGTTCCGTTCCCATGTGTAGCATCGATGCAACGCGAACATATAACCATCGCTGGATGAACAGCACCAGCGCACATGATGAATGGGTTTACATCGAGACGTCATTTGACGTGACTGGCCCCGACTTGTCGGGCAACATTTCGTTTTACGTTGAGGGATTGGGCGTTGATGAGGACTTTTACATCGACGGCGTGATGATCGACAACGCTGGTCAGCGAGTTTGCCGTGTACACAGTCACGCTTGGCTCGCTGAATTTGCCCGACGATTACACACTCGAAGCGATCACCGGCACGGTCGAGGTGGATTTCACGTGCCTCTATCTTCCCGGCAGTGTGCCCAGTGGCGCATGGTATCCCGGCGCGGATGGCGATCCGGTATGTGTGGAACCGCTTGGCCCAG
>CAYZYE010000043.1:0-15622 GCA_964481205.1 uncultured Anaerolineae bacterium
AGACCCGTCCTTTAGCACGTGCATCTGCCCGACATAGCACACGCGAACGCCATCACGGGAAAAACACCGTTGTTTCAACCGGGCGAGATAGTGATGCAACGCCAGAATGGTGACTTGATGTCCCAGGCGCACCAGCTCTTTGGCGATTGGCCAATACCGTCCTAACCCTGACGGGCTGGATAAACTTTGAGTCAGCAGGAACGCAATATGCACCCTGTTACTCTTTCTTTCACTTGATATGATTGGACTGGCGTGCGCCGCCGATCTGTTCGATCAATGTGACCAGGTGTGTCCAAGACGAATTTTCCCGTTCGACCAGGATAGCGTTTCGCATTGCTGCGCCTAAATCCTGGGCAAAGAATTGTCGCAATGCTTCGGCCAAAGCCGCCGCGTCGCCTGGAGGCACGATCAAGCCGGTTTTTCCATGCGTGACGACATCTGGCATACTGCCCGCTGATGTGGTGATCACCGGCTTGCCAAGTCCAAATGCCAGTTGGACGACGCCGCTCTGGGTTACGCTCACATAGGGCAAGGCGATGACATCGGCGGCGTTCATATAGAGAGCAATGTCCTCATTGGCAATGTATTGATCGACAATAGTTACCCTCGGTGCGATACCAAGTCGATCGATTTGTTCAAGATAGACTTGTTTGTCCTTCCAAAACTCGCCCACGATCCAGAGCCGGGCATTGGTTTGACGGTCCAACATTGCCAGGGCGTCAAGCAAATAATGCAACCCTTTGTAGGCGCGAACAAGGCCGAAAAATAAAATGACGCGCTGTTTTTCAGGAATGCCCAATCTTGCTCGCGCTTGTTTTTGTGACCAGAGGGGCCCACTTGAAGCTAACGAGCTGTAGCTGGGATGTGATGTATAGTGTATATTGTCGCTGCCAACCAGTCTGTGCAAGGTCTCTTTTTCTGTTTGGGACATAGTGACAAAGTAATTGCCCTGCCCCAGGGCGAGTTTAGCCAACAAGCGATCCCAGGGATATGCTTCGTGTGGAAGAATGTTGTGACAAAGATACAATACGGGAATTTTATTCTTTCGAGTTGTTCGTGCAATAAAAAAAAAGGGTAGCGCCCAAAACGTGACCCACCAGTGCATGATCAACATTTCTGGTTTGGCGTCTAGGACTTGGTGCGCCGTTTTCCGCCAACTGATCGGATTCATTGGATCCAATGTTGGTCTATTGGGTGTTGTGAGCGGATGCGTGCTTGGATCACGGTCGCTTGACCCGGGAAACAGCCATTTGGGATACTGCCGGTAAAAACTCAACAGGCTCACTTGATGAGTTTTGCGTAAATGTTCACACATTATTGTATTAAAGTGTGAAATTCCGCCTCGAAAGGGCCAGGTTGGGCCAATGACAACCAGTCTGATCTTACCCACAATCCCTCATTTCGACACCTGCCGATCCTGATCATCCCACCGCACCTCAACCGTGTGCGCCCCCGACACAATGCGCAATACCCTTTTCCCCGCCCGATCCACTGCCGCCGTTACCGTCGCCCCCACCCAATCATCGGTCAAAAAAACGGCTGCACCGTCCAACTGCCCGCCCGTTCTCGCTCGATACATCACTTGTGTGATAGCCTGTTCTCCACCGCCCACCCGTTCCACATCGATCTCGGCGTGTTCATCCCAGGACCGTAACACCATCTCGGCCGGGTGTGCCCCTCCCCGCAGACCAAAACGATCCCCATCCTGCTGCGCCGTCGCCGGCACATGCCAGACCAGCGCAGCCTGCGACAGCCGTGGGCCGCGTGCGCGGTCGAGCACCACAATCGGCCCCTCGTGGTAAAAATACACCGTGCGTTCCTGTCGCCACCCACGCCACCCCTCAATCACCGTGCGGCTGACATCCACCGCCGGACGAGTCTCGAAACGCTCCACCTGAGCATAATAGGGTGGGTCCTGCGCCCATGGCCCGCCCCATCCTGTCAAACCATACAACACCGCGGCCATCCCCGTCCGAGGCACCAACAACCCATTCAACCCCTGCCGAGGCACCCGCTTATCGCGCCACAAACTCCGCCCCGTCGGCAACCAGGCAAAAGACGGCCCTGCATTCTGCTCGACGACCAACGGCCCATTTTGATACAACAACACGACAGCATTGGTTGCCTTGTAGCGATGCCACCCACTGAAACGCAAATTGAGCAACAAATAACGGCTTTCCGGCGTCCACCCATCGCGAAACACCACCTTGTCCGGAGCCAACGGCCCCTTTTGCGTCGGCAACCCCGAATCACCAAACATCAGACACGACCCAACCCGAGGTGACACCCCCGCCAGCGCCAACGGCCTTTCCAGACCGGGTTGGGCATAAACCTCCACCTCGGCCCGATCAAGCCAATCCAACACGCGGGCGCTCCACCAGACATAGCGCGGGTCATGCAACAACACCGCCCCCAAATAAGCCACCTGAGCCAGCGAAATCGGGCGCGGATGATTATAATAGAGCAATCCACCGTCGGGCAGAGCCTGCAACAACAACCACTCAAAAGCCAGAGCGCGATTTCGCGCCACCGCAGGCGACGCCTCTGCCTCGGCTTGCCAATACTCGGTCTGAAAAAATGCGTTGTCGATCCATTCAAGCTGATACGTATACGTATCATCTGTATTGCGAAACCGCTCAAACCACCCCCGGCGATTGCGGGCCAAATAATCCCGATTGGACGCCGACCAGCCGTCCGTCAGATGATAAGCCTCCAACAAGGCCAGCAACCCCGCCCCATTCTCCTGATTCTCGTATGGCCCTTGTGGAGGATAGGCAAAAGCCAACCCATACAACCCATCCACCCACTCGACCGTCCAGGTGCGGCGGTTGACCTCATTCAGCCAGGTGCGCACACGTGCCAGATCCGTTAGCGAAAACACCTCCGGAAAAGCATCAATGACGCGCGGAAGATAATACACCCGCCGTGCCGCCAGATACTGCGTTGACTTGACACTGTTGGCCGGAGTTGTATAGCGTCCCTCCCGGACATCTTGCAAAATAGCTCCGCGAAACGCCTCGGCCCAGCGACGCTCCCCCGTCGCCAACGCCAACATTCCATACTTGAGCGCTTTGCCATGCGGGTTGGTCTCCACCTGCGCCAACAACCGTGCAAAAGTTTCCTCCCCGCCGGGCACCGTATCGTCAGCTATGCCTGTCCCACACAAAAAAGGCTGCGCGACCGACACGCCGGGGTACGTGGGCACCTGAGGAGGATAAAAACTATGTTGATAAGCCCACACCGCCCCCCAGCCGCCCAAAACCAAAACGATCGAACCGACGACGACGACACCCCACCCTGGCAGACTCGGACCGTGATCGAACGGCACATCGGCGGGCGGCCTCTTTGCCATCATCCAGGCATATACGAACAGCATCAACACCACAAACCCACCCAGGGCCACGGCCTGGAGCACAGCAAAAAACTCTTCTTCGGCAAAACGCGACTCAACCTGCCCAATGACCACAGGGACTCCGCCCCCCACCACGGCCAGGACCGCCCAGCCGATCCCGCGCCTCCAGGCAGGCTCTTGTCGCCACACCGCCGAAAGAACAACCAACAACGCATAAAACGTCACCCCGACAGCCCAGGCCGCCAGCGTGTGGCGCGTCCACACATAGACCAGCATAGACAGCGCCCAAAATGCCCCCAACTTTACCAGGCGTCGCGAGAACAGCCAACGCCCCAACGCCATCCGCACCGGCCCGGCCCATCGCCCCAACTCGAGCACACTCTGAGCGAACAGCCAGCAAATACCCACCTCCACAATCCGAAACGGCGCCCCGCCCACAGCCCGGATACCCTGCAAATAAAGACACCCCACCAGGCCACCAACCAGCCTTGACCACCTCACCGCCACCCACCAGCTCATCTCGCGAAACCAATCAGCGCAAGATCGAGTGGCAGACCCCATCGGCCAGGGCAAACACCCACACCTTGTCCTGGTGATACAACATCTCGAACTCTGGGTCTGATACCAACTCGTCGGCGGTGAACAGCGGCTGCGGCGGGGGAACACCAACCTGCCCTTCAACCTGACCAATATACACATGGGTGACTCCCTCGCCGCATGCCACAGCAAGCCCATCCGGCGTCGAGAGCGGCGCCTGTCGCAGCCCGGCCACCAGGTCCATCATCCGCTGCCCATACCCCACCCACGTCTCTCGCTCGTTGAGCAAAGCATATTGAGGTGGCATCGTGTTCTCACGCTGCGCCAGGAGCGGTATCCACCACCCGGCATCCGAGCCGACGATCGAATGTCCGTTATAAATCATAAACCCGTTCACCAAAAACCGCGCCTTTTCCGGCGTGTGCGTTCGAATCCATGCCATCGCCGCCATATCGGCGGGCTTGACCAGATCATAACCCGGGTCCGAAACCGTCACCATCTGATACGCCCCCCACAGCGACAACAGCGCCACCAAAGCCGCATACCCCCAACGCGCCCACTTGAACCCGGCCGCATACGCTGCAACCTGCGCACCCACCCAGCCCACGACCAACCCCACCGGCGCATACACAAAGATCATCGCTGCAAAAGCATTGAGATGCGATGCGCCCGGCAAGCCAATGAGGCGCGTCGCCACCAACAAAAACATCCCAATTCCCCACAGCCCCACGGCCACCACCTTGCCGGCCCGACGGACCACTGCCCACACCAGGCCCAAACCGGCGATCACAAGCAGAGGGACAGAGACGTATTGATGCACATAACGCCATTGTTCATATTCACTATGCACGCTGGCGATACGCTGTCCAGGCGCTACCCCATGCACGAACGCCGCGGCCAGCCGCCCGCTAGACATATGGACGCCCCAGGCCAATACAATCACCCCGGCAGCGAAACCGATCAAGAGCAACTTGAACAACGCCCCTTTCCACTGCTCCCACCGCCCTTGGAACCGGGGCACATAAACACAGAGCACCCACGCTCCCACCAACACCGCGTAATAATAGGGCATACGATAATACGCCAGAAACTGAGCCGCGGTCGGCAACACCGTCACCGTCAGCAACCGCCAATCCAACCTGGGCCGGTCCAACACCTGCCACAAAAGCCAGCCCGCAATCGGCAACAAAACCTGCCCGGCCAGCTGAGGATAACGTCCCCAATTCACATAAGACATCGGCGTTGTAGTCAACAGACCGCTCACCAACACCGCCCCCACACCTCCCCACCGCCCGCCAATATACCGCCCCATAGGGTACAAGGCCAGAACGGCCAAAATATTCAACACCTGGCCGATCCAGATCACCGCTTGCACCGTTCCCAAACCACTGGCCCAGTGAAACGCAGCCACATTAGCATGAAACCCAAAATGTGTGCTCAGACCCGCATAGGGAGCATAAGGCGCCCATGACTCAAAAATTCCTCCGTGATCGATCATCAACTGTGCAATCACAGCATGCTGATACGAATCCCCCCAACGAGGCGCCACCCAACCCCGAATCACAAACACCCTCACTCCTACCACCAACATCAACACCAGCAGCAACACCACCGGCGCCGGGTCACGCCGCACCGATGCCCACACCTCACCCCATCTCGGTCTCTGCAACCGCCCCTGCCGCCACGCCCGCACCACCCAAAGCACCACACTTGCTCCACACAAAGCCAAAAAACCCAGCACCACCGCCGTGTTCAAATGCAACCCGGTCATCGTCGCATATACAAGCAACGCATAGATCGCCACACTCAACCCCAGCGCCACCACCAGACGCTCCATCCAACCACCCACACGCAGCAACCACAGCACCACTGCCCCGCCCGGCAGCAAATAAAACAACGCCGCCAAACCGAGCAGCCACAACGCCCGCAGCCCGGCCCCCAAAGCCTGCCGCACCAGGTCCTTGACGATATAAACCGTGCTATAGCTCAATTGCAGCGGCAGCTGCCCCGGAGACGGCACCCCATCCACATACAGCTGATGCCCCCTGACGGTTTTGACATTATATGACATCACCACCGCTGCCTCGGCTGGCGTCTGCGGCGACTCAACAAAAAGATACATCGACTTGCCATTGACATCGTCTTGCACCGGGAAAGAAAACGATACCCAGGTCGGCTGCGCCCCTGTTGGCGGACGCACCCTGGCAACAGCCAGATCCTGCTCAGACTCTGGCCCCTCCCGCAACTGCAACACCACCTCGCCGCTCCCCGCCGGCGCACGCAACCACACCCCAATGCGCTTGAGGCCGGCGTGATAACAAACAAACGTCTGCCCCACCGTATGCGAGCCATACACCAAAGCCTCGCTCTGCTCCCCCCTTGGCGCAGTCGTGTCATGCCACGTACAGCCCCCCACCAGCAGTCCCACCAGCACAACCGCCCACCAGCCATACACCACCCGCCTGATCTGGTCTCTTATCTTATCTTTCTGCATCGTCATACCTCGTTCTCAATCAAGCGTCACCGACGGTTGCCGTAAAACAGGAACACGATTATAGCGTAGGAATCGGGCTTCGTCAAATCATTTTTCCTCACCCCAGGGCAATTGCATCTTGGCTGGCTGGGCGCCAAAACGGCGGTTCAAAGGCCAATGATCGCATAAAAACGTATCGGCGCTCGCTTGGCGCTCGGTCTGGATTGTCAAATCCGGGCCTAACACGGCGAACCCGGTCGTATTCGGCTTGTTCAGCCGCCGGATTTGGCGATCTGGCGGGAGCAATGTGGGCTGGTATACGTGGGCGCAAGTCCCTCACCAGTTGGCATTGCGAGGAGCAGAGCGACAAAGCAATCTCTTTGCGCTGGACAGGTGATTTCTCTTTCGCAAGTGGGGATTGCTTCGCTTCACTCACAATGACAGTGTCTGGTGAGAGGCTTGGGCCGGGCTGTACCGGTTATTTTCTGGAAATGCCTGACTGATTGATACAATTGCCCTGCCTCGAATTAGGACTTGCAAATTCCGACGCTTTGGATATAATAGACGGCAATCATTGCCTTGTCGAGTCGCCACCCTAGCTCAATCGGCAGAGCAGACGCTTCGTAAGCGTCCGGTTTGGGGTTCAAGTCCCCAGGGTGGCTTGGCTTGTAGACGCCGGGTTGCCAAGCCCGGCGTTTTGCCATATCCTGAATTTGTCCCTCTCGGTGCAACATTCTCAAGCCGGTAGTGGTTGCGCATTGATCGGTAGAGACGGGTCAAATCCCGTCCTGATCAGTCGACGCCTCGCCGCTGCCCAAGTCTAACAGAGGAGGTTAGCAATGATCGACGGTGTGTTGGCGATTCCTTTGCAAGTGCATTGCGACGATCGCGGTTATCTGATCGAGATTGCCAGGCGCTCAGACGCGCCGGAGCAACATGGCGTCATCCAGCGATTCGGGCAGGTCTTTTTGGTTGGCAATGTGGAACGCGGCGTGATCCGCGCTTTTCACAAACACAAAAAAGCGTGGGATTGGTTTACAATCGGCCATGGCAGCGCCAAAGTGGTGTTGGTCGATGACCGCGATGACAGCCCGTCGAGAGGCGAAAAGATGGTCCTGGTCATCGGCGAGCGCAATCCCGTACTCGTCGCCGTTCCCCCCGGCGTCTACCACGGCTGGATGTCGCTGGAAGACGATACGCAGTTGATCGGCGTGGCCAGCCACACATACAACCGGGAAGAGCCGGACGAGATTCGCCTGCCCCCCGATCACTTTGGCGACATGTGGACGGTCAAAGGCCGGTAGACGCCAAAATACGTAAATTAGCATTGCGCCCACTGACGCCTCGATGCCAGTGGGCGCGTTGTTTTGGCGCAAAGCGAGCGATGAAATAGTATTGTTATGCACCTTGTCACTGTGTATCCTCACAAATGGGCGAGACGGCTTGCGCTCTATGGCGTCTTGTCGCTGCCCCTGCTCTTTTTGGGTCTGTTCTTTTTCTATCCACTCTTTTCCGTCCTGGTTTCGGGATGGCGCATCGCCGCCTGGCCGGCGGCCCGGTCTTTGTTGCGCCTGTTTTGGTTCACCACCTGGCAGGCTGCCGTATCGACCTTGCTGACGCTGGCGCTGGGCCTGCCCGGCGCGCACGTCTTTGCCCGCTATCGCTTTTGGCTCAAGCCGGCGCTGCAATCGCTGACCACGATCCCGTTTGTCATGCCGACGATCATTGTCGCCGCCGCCTTTTTGTCATTGATTGGTCCAAATGGCGTGCTCAACACGGCCTTGGTCAACTTGTTCAATCTGGAAACGCCGCCGCTCGATATTCAGCACACGATTTATATCATTTTGCTTGCGCATGTGTTTTACAATTACAGCGTGGTGCTGCGCGTGGTGGGTGGCTTTTGGGCCAACCTCAACCCCAACCTGGAACAGGCGGCGCGGACGCTGGGCGCGAGCCGCTTTCGCGCCTGGATTGAGGTGGTCTTGCCGCAGTTGGCGCCGGCCATCGCGGCCGCGGCGTTGTTGATTTTCATGTTTTGTTTTACCAGTTTTGGCGTGGTCATGATCCTCGGCGGGCCGCGTTTTGCCACGGTCGAGGTGCAAATCTATCGCCAGACCGCGCACTTGATGAACCTGCCCCGCGCCGCGATCCTTTCGCTGCTGCAAATGGCCTTTACTTTGCTCGTGATGAGTGCGTACACGACTTTGCAGCGCCGCACCGCCCGCCCCCTCGATTACCTGCCACCGCGGGCGGCGCAAAAATCGCCCCGGCGCCGGGTGGCAAAACTGTGGATTGGCCTGAATGTGGCCGTGATGGGTTTGTTGCTGCTGGCGCCGCTCTGGGCGCTGGCCTGGCGTTCACTGACGCTTGGCGGGCAGCCGACGCTGCGCTATTATGCTGCGCTGATGCGCGATCCGGGACGTTCGTATTTTTTCACCTTGCCGGCGCTGGCGGCGCGCAATTCGCTGCTCTTTGCCCTGGCGACGGTGTTCTTGTCGCTGCCGTTGGGCGTGCTGGCGGCGTACCTGCTGACCAGCGGCGACCGTTGGCTGCGCCGTGTGGCCGTTTGGATCGACCCGCTGTTGGCGCTGCCGCTGGGTACGTCGGCGGTGACGCTTGGCTTTGGCTACCTGATTGCCTTTAACCGGTCCGCGTCCAGTTTGATCACGTCGCCGCTGTTGGTGCCCGTGGTCCATTCGCTGATCGCTTTTCCTTTTGTCTTGCGCAGCGTGCTGCCTGCTTTGCGCGGCATTCGCCCCAGTATCCGTGAAGCGGCGGCGACTTTGGGCGCGTCGCCGCTGCGGGTGTGGCTGTTCGTCGATCTGCCGCTCATGGCGCGCGCTTTGCTCACCGGCGCGCTCTATGCGTTCACGATCTCGTTGGGCGAATTTGGGGCGACGCTGCTGCTGGCCCGGCGCGAGTATGCGACCATTCCGGTGACCATTTACCGCTATCTGTCCAATCCGGGACTGATGAACCTGGGGCAGGCTTTGGCCATGAGCACATTGTTGATGATCATTTGCGCGGCGAGTTTTGTGCTGCTCGACCGGTTTCGGGTGGGTGAGGCGGGATCGTTCTAAATGTCGATCTTGGATATTGTAAATATATACAAAGAATTCGAGAATCACCTGAGCGTCCTCAATGGCATCGATCTGGCGCTGGACCAGGGCGAGATCGTTTGCCTGCTTGGGCCGTCGGGGTGCGGCAAGACAACGCTGCTGCGAATCGTCGCCGGGCTGGATTTGCCCGATCGCGGAGTGGTCTTGTTTGAGGGCCGGGATATGTTGTCTGTGCCGGTACACAAGCGTGGTTTTGGGCTAATGTTTCAGGATTTTGCGCTTTTTCCGCACCAGAACGTCGCCGCGAATGTGGCCTTTGGGCTGCGGATGCAAAAGCTGCCCCGTTCCGAGATCGAGCAACGTGTGCATGAGGTATTGGCGCTGGTCAACCTGACCGGATTGGCTGACCGCGACGTCAACCGGCTCTCCGGCGGCGAGCGCCAGCGGGTGGCGCTGGCGCGTTCTTTGGCCCCGCGTCCTTTTTTGCTGATGCTCGACGAGCCGATGGGGTCGCTGGACCGCACGCTGCGCGACCGGTTACTGGGCGATTTGCGGCGCATCCTCAAACAAGTTGGCGTGACCGTGATCTATGTCACGCACGATCAGGCCGAGGCGTTTGTGATTGCCGACCGGGTTGTGTTGATGAATCAGGGGCGCGTGGTGCAAAGCGGCGTTCCCCGGCAGGTCTACCGGCATCCGGTCAACGCCTGGGTGGCGCGATTTTTGGGCATGCGCAATTTGCTGCCGGGGCGTTGGGCCGCGCCCGGCCGGGTCGAGACTTTGCTTGGTCTCCTGAACGTCGCCGGGTGCGGCCGGGGCGAGGTGACGGTGTTGATCCGCCCCGACGCGGCGACGTTGGCGCCGCATGGCGCGCTCCCGTCGATTCAGGGGGTCGTGACCGCGTCCTCTTTTCTCGGCGCGCAAATGCGGGTTGCGGTGCGCTGCCGGGGCGGGGTCGTGTTGAGTTTCGATCTGCCGGCCGCGCAGACGCATCTTCCCCAGGTTGGCGAGCCTGTTGTGCTGGGGATTCGGAGCAAGGGTGTGATCTGCCTGCCCACCGGGGAGGCCGCTGAAAAACTCGAGGTTGACCAAGGACGCCGAGATTAACCTGTGTTTGTAAATATCTACGGTGTTATCCGGTGTCTTATTTCTTTGCGCTCTCGGCGGTTGGCAGGTGTGGTGAGAGGTTTTTCAGCACGCTCCTGGATGGAAAATTCCAAGTTGGATGAGTGAAACCTGGCGCGCTGCTTTGCGTAGTGTATAGCGAGAACAGGCAAAGGGTGAGGATGGAAGAGCAAGAGCAAACTTGGGTGCGACGAGCATGCGCGGGCGATCGGGCCGCGTTTTCCCGGCTGGTCGAGGCCTACCAAAAACCGGTTTACAACCTGGCTTATCGCATGTTGGGCAATTCTGTCGAAGCGGACGATGCGGCGCAAGAGACGTTCATTCGAATGTATACCCGCTTGCATACCTATGATCCCAAGCGTAAATTTTCGTCGTGGTTGCTGGCTATCGCTTCGCATTATTGTATCGATATCTTGCGGCGGCGGCGGATCAATTGGGCGTCGTTGGAAGATTTGCCTCCATTGGTCCAGTTGTCGATGCCCAAGACCGAACAGCCGGAACATCAGGTGATCAAGGGGCAACATTCGGACACCGTGCAGCAGCTCATCGACACGCTGCCGCCGCCGTACCGCGTGCCGATCGTTTTGCGCTATTGGTACGACATGTCGTATCAAGAGATCGCCGAGACGATGGGCGTGACCGAGAGTACGATCAAGACGCGGCTGCACCGCGCCAGGCGCAAGCTGGCTTGTCAAGCTCAGGAGGCTTGTTATCAATTTTCTCAGGTAGGAGAAGTAGCATGAATGTAAAAAACTGCGCCCAGTTTCAAGAGTGGATGTCACTTGCCCAAGATGGCCTGCTCAATGGGGTCGAATCGCGCTGGCTGCACGAGCACCTATCTACGTGCGCGGCGTGCAAGATGCAGTGGGAGACAATGACGACGCTCTCGCGGATGTTTCATGCCGCGCCGCTGGTCGGCCCGGCGCCCGGCTTTGCGCTTCGTTTGCAGGCCAGGATGGCTTTTCTCGAGGAGCAGCGCCGGCGGGCGATGGTGGTTGTCCTGTTGAGCGTGGGCGTGATGGCGCTGTTTATCCTGGCGCTGCCTTCACTGATCGGTTTGTTGGGTCTCACCGGGCGCTTGCTCTTGCCGTATTGGGTGATCGCCTATGTGCAAGGCGCGATCAATTGGGGGTGTATGGTTCTCGGTTCGCTTTCCGACGCAGCCTGGTTGTTGCTCCGTAATTTTGCAGCGACCTCGAGCGGTGTTGCGTGCATCAGTTCTGTGCTCATTGCGGCGGCGCTTCTGGCGCTCTGGGTGCCGCTGATGATGCGCCGGATGGCGACGAGACCAGCCAAGTGACAGGTTGTAATGGAGTAGGGATGTATGAAAAAGATATTGTGGGTAATTGCTTGGGTGTTTGTCGCGTCGAGTTTGACCGGATGTTGCTGCTGTTGTTGTTCACCGGGGCGGGGGCCCTCGTCCCGGATAATTAGAAATATAAATGCCGGCCCGGTTCAGCGCATAGAACGTGATATCGAACTGCAAGATGCTGAACAAGTGGATGTGACCATTTCATTTGACGGCGGCGATCTCGAGATCGACAGTGTAGAGCAAGGGTTGTTGAACGGTGTTTTTGTCTTTAATGTGGATGAGCTGGCGCCGGTCATCGAGTATGAGGTCGAAAATGGGCGGGGCCGTTTGCTGGTTGGCAGCGAGTCGGATGAATTTGCGCTTGACCTACAGGTCAAGGAAATCCGTAACGAGTGGCAGCTCGGTCTGGCAAAAAATGTCCCGCTCAATCTGACCATCGACGTGGGCGCCAGTCGCGGGGAATTGAAATTGGGCGGGTTGACGATCACCGAATTGGATTTGACCGTTGGCGCGGCCGAGCTTGAGGTGAGTTTCAACGAGTTGAATCCCGGTAAAATGGAGCGGATGTTTGTTCACAGCGGCGCAGCGCGGTTGGCGTTGGTCGATCTGGGCAACGCCAATGTGACCGAGTTGGTCTTTGACGGCGGTGTTGGTTCTTACCGCTTTGATTTTCACGGCGACTGGCAACGTTCTGCCGAGGTCAAGATCAAGTCAGGGGTGAGCAATATCGTTTTGCAGCTTCCCCAAGATATTGGCGTGCGTGTCTGCCCCGGCGATCTCGACGGCGGCAGTTTCGGCAATTTGCACCCCCAGGAAACTTGTTACGTCAATGATGCGTATACGGCATCAGAGATCAAGTTAGAGATCGACCTGGATGTCGGACTGTCCACTGTCAAGGTAAAGTAAAGCTGAAAGGAGAGCAAGGATGAATAATTGGCGCAAGTTGGGAATGGTATTTGTATCTGTACTTGTCCTGGTTTTGATCGCCTCTGGCGGCGCGCCGGCGCTGGCCGATGGGCCGGACGGCGATGTGGTGATTTGGGGCGACAATTACGTACTCGGAGATGGTCAGACGATCGAGGGCGACCTGCTGGTCTATGGCGGTAATGTCACCTTGTCGGCGGGCAGCGAGGTAGACGGCAATGTCAGCGTTTTTGGCGGCAATCTGGATATTTATGGCGAGGTAGACGGCGATGTCAGCGTTTTTGGCGGCAATGTCGACATTCATTCCGATGCGGTCGTTCGCGGTGATGTGATGGCGGTTGGCGGCAATCTGGATCAGGATGATGGTGCAGACATTCGCGGCAACGAGATCGAGGGTTTTCCGTTTGAAGCGCCCAGTGTACCACGTGCGCCACGTGCGCCGCGCGCACCCCGCGCACCCCGCGCACCTCGCGCGCCGGAAATCAGAATGCGGCATCACCCGTGGCGCAGCGAGGTTTTCGGACACAAGTTGTTTTCCGAGGTGAGTAATTTCTTTCGCTCGGTGTTTGGCCTTTTTGTCACCGTCGTGTTGGGCATCCTGGTCGTGGTCTTTCTCCCTCGCCATACCGATACTGTGGCCGAGACAATGATCAAGGCGCCGGTGCAGAGTTTTGTCAGCGGGTTGGTCGCCTTTATCGTTGTGCCGATTGTGGCCGTCGTGCTGGCGATTACCGTGTGTTTGCTCCCGGTGTCGGCGCTGCTGCTGTTGGTGACCGGTGTGGGGCTGCTCTTTGGCTGGATTGCCGCCGGGCTGCTTTTTGGCACCAAGATTTTGCGCGCGTTGAACAAAAAAGAGCCAAACCGCGTGGCCGCAGTGGCCGTTGGTTTGCCCGCCATTTCGGTGCTGACGGCTGTGCCGTGCATCGGATGGCTCATTGGCCCGGTGCTCTGGACATGGAGTTTTGGCGCGGTGGTTTACTCGCTCTTTGGTACCCGTGCCTATGATGATCCGAGACCGCGTTTTTCCCGCTCATCGGCCGGCGGCTATGACCCGCGTATGGATCAACTATAGCCGTCATAATATGCCGCCGACCTTCCGGGAGGGTACACGGTGGCAGTTGTCAATGATATATCCCCCGCTTTCTGACCAGGTTGTGTCACCGAGGCGGGGGATTTTTGTCGTTTTGGGGCTTGACAAAGTCGTCGCCATTGAGCTACAATGTCTGTATTGTCTGCAAGTGAGTGTTGAAAAACTCGGTAAAAAGGAGTAGAAATGAATTTAGAACATTCTCAATATACAGTACGTCGCAAGGTGTTCCAGTTCCTCGGTGCATCATTCCATGTCTATGACCCCAACGGTCAGGTGGTCATGTTTTCCAAGATGAAAGCCTTCAAACTCAAAGAAGACATTCGCGTCTATGATGGCGAGGCGATGACGAACGAATTGCTCATCATCCAGGCGCGACAGGTATTGGACATCTCGGCGACCTATGATGTGACCGACGCGCAGAGCGGGGAAAAGATTGGCGCGCTCAAGCGCCAGGGTCTCAAATCGATCCTCAAGGATGAATGGATCTTGTTGGATGCCAATGGCCGGGAACTGGGCAAAATCAAAGAAGAGAGCACCGCGTTGGCGCTCATTCGTCGTTTCGTGTTCGGCCTGATCCCCCAGACATACAATATGGACATCGGCGGTGTGCCTGTGGGCACGATGAAGCAGAACTTTAACCCGTTTGTCACCAAGATCGATATTGATTTTTCGCCGGATACCCAAAACAAGCTGGATAAGCGTTTGGGGATGGCGGCGGCCATCTTGATGTGTGCCATTGAAGGCAAACAAAATTAAAGTTTGCCATGGGCCAAGTTGGCCCGTTATATACCGCACAAGGGCCGAGATTGCGTCAGGCGGAGACGCAAAGCACCGGGAGCCACTCGCAAGAGTGGCTCCCGACGTTTTTTACCGCGTGGGCGGGGTTAGCGGCGCCTGCGTCGGCGCCCACTGAGCAGGTATACATAATACAGCACCTGACCCAAGGCCTGGGCCAGCGCGGCGATATAGGTCAGCGCGGCGGCGGTGAGGACATTGCGCGCATAGCGCATTTGTCCCTCGGCGACCATGCCAGAGCCGGCCAGGAGCCGCAGGCCGCGCCGGCTGGCGTTGAATTCGACGGGCAGGGTGATCAATGCAAAGAGGGCGGCCAGGCAAAAGCCGAGGATGCCGACCCACGAAATGACTCGTCCAATGGCGGCCAGGCTGTTGGCCAGATAGCTGAGGAAAAAGCCAATCATGAACAGGATCGACCCCAGTTGTGTGCCGAAATTGACTGGCGCGACCAGCGCGCTGCGGATGCGCAGCGGCGCGTAATCCTCGTCGTCTTGCAGGGCGTGCCCCAACTCGTGGGCGACAATGGCCAGCGCGCCCACCGAGGGGCTGTTGGCGACGCCGTGCGAGAGCATCAGTGTGTTGCTGCGCGGGTCGTACTTGTCGGTCAATTCGCCGCCGATCATGGTGACGTCGATGTTGAGGCCGGCGCGGTAGGCCAGTTGTCTGGCCGCTTGCGCGCCGGTGACGCCTTCAAAGTTGCGGACGGTGAGGCCTTTCCGGTATGCCGATTTGACCCAGGCCTGGGCGATGAACCCCAGCAGCAGGGGCGGTAGTGCAAAAACAAAGTACATTGGATCCCACCAAAGCATCGTTTACTCCTCATAGTTGAATCTGGGTCGGGTTGCGATCACGATTCCCAGCAACCCGGTCAGGGCCAGCGCCGTCGATGCGCCCAGACAAGGCGCCCCGTGTGTGTTCGGCGGATTGTTTTGTGTGGGCGTTGGCGTCACAGTCG
>CAYZYE010000043.1:15722-23240 GCA_964481205.1 uncultured Anaerolineae bacterium
GACGTTGGCGTCGCTGTGGACGTTGGTGTTGGCGTCGCTGTGGACGTTGGTGTTGGCGTCGCTGTGGATGTTGGCGTCGCTGCCGGTGTCGGTGTCGTGGTTGGCGTCGTGGTCGGCGTAATGGTAGCCGTCGCCGCCGGCTGCGCGCTGCCCTTGTACTGCGCGGCCAGTTCGCCGGTCAGGTCAAGATAGGTGCGGCCATATACCACGCTGGGTTCGATCATTGTTCCTTCGCGCCACTCGTTGTAACTGGTAATGATCACCATCTCTGGCGCGCTGGCGATCGCTGCCGCCCACGTTTCTCGATAGTATTGGGGGCTGCGCGGATAGGTGTATGGGTTGGCGCGTCCGGCAATGTGGGTGTCGTCATAGCCGGGCATTGCCGTGGCGACCCAATACCGCTGCCCGCCGTGTTGCGTTTGATAGTCGTCGACCCGCTTGCGCATTTTGGCGGCGGTGTACATTGGGTTGGTGTTCACGCGCCAGGTGATCATGTACAGGTGTAAACCATCAAATACATCCAACCAGATCGGGTTGTCGCTGTCGGCGATCCAGATCGTATTGTGGTTGGGGTCAACCTGGGCGCGGATCGATGCCCAGGTTTCGAGCGCAAGCCGCTGCTGCTGCCAAAAAAAGATCACCGGCCGGCCGTTGTAACGCAAATAGGCCGGGTGCTGGGCGTGAACGCCGATCAAATGACGTAGCCCGTTTGTCAGCGCGTCGACGCCGTTCATATAAGGCGACGAGGTCTCAAAATCAACGCCGGCCTGAAAGCCCCGCGTTTGGGCCACATCGAGCAGCGTGCTCAGATTGCTCTCGGTCGGATTGTCGCCGGGGCCGTACCATGATTGCACGAGTGCGTCGATGCCGGCGCTTTGCGCCTCTTGTACGTGACGCTCGATGGTCGCGCGGTCGGCGGAACGGTAGGGCGACGGCGGCCGGTCGGGCACCTGGCTGCCCCACGAGTTTTCGTCGTACCAGGCATAATAAAAAGCCAGAACCAGTTTGTGGTTTTGGGCGCAGGCAATGGGCGCGCCGGCCGCGCCAAACTGGAGCAGCATCAAGGTCAGCACGATCAGGCGATACAGTCCACGTCGATTCAAGTCATTCTCCCTCTGCGATGTGATTCGATTATACTATTGGCCGAAGAAAAATTCAAACCGGGCGCAGCCGGGTGGGCGTGTTTCAAATGGCTTGAGCGTCAGGCCATTCCATCTGCTCCTGCCGGATCGCCAGATCCGGCAGCCGAACAAGATAAATGCGACCAGCCTCGCCTCGCCGTTTTTGGCCTGGATTTGGCAATCCAGGCCGAGCAAACCGTGACCGCGAAATCCCCATTCCGCCGTCCCCTGACCCCCAAAAGCGAATACACCCCAGCCGGGGTGACGCTTGAAATCCATGTCAGAACGTGATACAATCAAGATGTGTAAACAATAACGATTGCGGAGGTGTTTTTTGGCCGAATGGACATTGCGTCAGGCGCAGCAAGTCGTCGACGAGTGGGTGCAGACACAAGGCGGTTATTGGTCGTCGCTGGCGATCATGGCGCAAATTGCCGAAGAAACAGGCGAAGTCGCGCGTTTGATCAACCACCTCAGCGGTGAAAAGCCCAAAAAACCCCAGGAATCGGAGCAAGAATTGGGCGCCGAGTTGTGTGATTTGTTGTATGCGATGCTTTGTCTGGCTAATTTGCACGGCGTGGATATGCAGACCAGTTTCGAGGCGGTGATCGAGAAATATGTTAACCGCGATGACGGTCGATTCTTGAACAAACATACACGAGGAGGTGGATGATGACGGAAAAAATTGCCCAGGTGATCAAGCGTACCGGCATGGTGGTGCCGTTCAACAAGGAGCGGATCACCAACGCCATTTATCGCGCTGCGGTGGCCGTGGGAGGGCGGGATCGCGCCATGGCCGAAGGGCTGGCGGATCAGGTGGTGGACATTTTGGCGCAGACGATGCCGCCGGGGCGGACGCCCACGGTCGAAGACATTCAGGATATTGTCGAAAAGGTCTTGATCGAGGACGGGCATGCCCGGACGGCCAAAGCCTATATTCTGTATCGTGAGGAGCGATCGGCGCGGCGACGGCACAAGACGGCTCATCAAACTCGCGATTCGTCCAACATTCCTTACCGCAAACTATGGGAGACGCTCACCTGGGCCGTCGATCATGACTTGCATACGGTCGATCGGCTCAACGCCCGCATTGCCCGTGGCGAGTTTCCCGACATTGTCCGGGCGTCGGAGCTGCTGTACGAGCAGGATATTGCCGTGGCCGTGCAAATGATGCGCGAGTGTTGCAGCCAACTCCAGGTCGTCATCATTGCCGGGCCATCCTCTTCGGGCAAGACGACGACGACGATCAAGATCGAACAGCATCTAAAAAAGATGGGTTTGAATCTCGTGGCTCTCAACGTCGATCACTATTTTCATGACCTGGAATTGCATCCCAGGGACGAGTTTGGCGATTATGATTTCGAGACCCCCCAGGCGCTCGATTTGGCCATGATTGACGAGCATCTTGGTCGTCTGATCGCCGGCGAGGAGGTGCGCATTCCATTTTATGATTTCAAAACCGGCAAACGCACCAATGATGTGACGCCGATGCGCATCGGGCCGAACGACATCATTTTGATCGACAGCCTGCACGGCATGTATGCCGATATGACCCGCTCGATTCCCGATGAGCAAAAATTCAAATTGTACATCGAAACGCTGCTGCAATTAAAGTGCCGCGATGGGCGGTTTGTCCGCTGGACTGATTTGCGCTTGATGCGCCGGATGGTGCGCGACGCCCAGTTTCGGGGTTATGATCCCCGCAGCACATTGGAGCATTGGCATTATGTACGTAGCAGCGAGCTGCGGCATATCATTCCACATGTCAACTCGGCCGATTATATCGTCAACAGCGCGATGCCCTACGAGTTGGCAATCATGAAACCGCGCTTGTTTGCGCACTTTGGGCAGTGGGTTGAGGATTACAAGGACGATCAGCGCCGTCAAGACGCCTACAGTCGCGCCAGGCGGGTGTACGAGCTGCTCAAGACGGTGACGGCCGTCGAGGATGACACGGCGATCCCTGAAACGTCGCTGATGCGCGAGTTTATTGGGGGCAGCGTTTACGAGTATTGATCCTGCTTTTCGTTTGGTGCGAAAACCCCAGGTTCCAACCAAAAACAAAAACGCCGCATTTTGCGGCGTTTTTGTTTGAGAACAGGTCTTGATTTGTTGGGGTGTGTTTCAAATGGACGGGCACAAGGCCCTATGCGATAACCGAAATGAATCACACCGATTGATTTGATGGATCACCTTGATTCTTGATGTTTTATTGCTTTGCACTCTGCGGTTGGCAGGTGCGCTGGTGACTTGTTCAGCATGCTTTTAGACTGGTGCGGCGGCGATCTGTGAGCCGCAGTAGAGGCAGCTGGTGTACGGCGAGTTCATTTTTTGCTTGTGTACCGGCGCGTTACAGTGTGGGCAGCGGCCCGGCAGACGGTATTCGGTTATGGACGATGGTGTGGAGGTCGGTGTGGCATAGGCGCTCATTTGCGGCACTGTAACCGGCTGCGGGGTATAGACCTGACGCGATTTGCGTCTGCCTGATTTTCCGCCCGTCACCAGGGCGATAAAAATGCCGAACGGCCCTAAAAAGAAACCCAATGCCGCGCCACCGCTCCAGGGTTTGCCTTTGGCGGCATAGATCAAGCCGGCAATGATGGCGCAAACCACCGGCGTGCCCAGCGACGCGCCGATTTTGAAAATGTCATCAAAGGCTTCAAGCAACCTGAATTCCATCTCGCTCCTCGCATTTTTGGGGTGAACAGATCGACTCTATAATAGCACAGTTTGATGCCGGGTGCATGCATTTCGTCTGACGGCAGGCTGACAAGGAAACGCCGCCTCTCAAGAGGCGGCGTTTGTATTGTGCGTCATTTGCTTTCTAGTCCCCCGTCCACGGGCCGCCCACAAGGGGCTATGCTACGGACGCCCAGGTCATTTGCAATATGCCCATTTGTTATTCTTGGGGCATTGGGGCGATGAATCCATCGCTCATTAGGTTTTCCAGCATCTCGCGCGACTGTTGGATGGTTGCTTTGGCCTCCTGGTATAGTTCTTTGCGGCTTTTGGTGAGCAGCGCCACGCCTTGTTCTTGCGCTTTTACCGCCGTGGCCGCGGCCACGCGGGGAAAGACGTCCCACTCGTCCATCGTGGGGATGATATAGTCTTCCGAGAGTCCTTTTTCCTCGGCGCAGAGGGCGATTTCGTGGGCGGCGGCGATTGCCATTTCGTCGGTGATCGTCCGGGCGCGGATGTCGAGCACGCCGCGAAAGATGCCGGGAAATCCCAGCGAGTTGTTGACCTGGTTGGCAAAATCGCTGCGCCCGGTAGCGACGATGCGCACGCCCGCTTCTTTGGCTTCCCAGGGCCAGATTTCGGGGATCGGGTTGGCGCAGGCAAACAAGATTGCGTCTGCGGCCATGGCTTTGAGCCAGCCGGCCGACAGGGTGTCCGGGCCGGGGCGCGACAGGGCGATGCACACATCCGTCTCGAACAATGCTTTTTGAATGTTGCCGCGACGATTGACCCGGTTGGTCTTTTGGGCGAGTTCTCGGCGCGGGTCATTGGGGGCAAAGTCGGCGCGTTCGCTGTGCAAGATGCCTTTGGTATCGACCAGCATCATCCGCGCCGGGTCGGCGCCGGCTGCCAGGATCAGCCGCGCGATGGCGACGTTGGCCGCTCCGGCGCCGACCAGGGCGATGGCGACGTTGTCCAGCTTTTTGCCGACCACCTTGAGCGCATTGAGCAGCCCGGCCAGAGTCACGGCGGCGGTTCCTTGCTGGTCGTCGTGCCATACCGGGATGTCCATTTCGGCCCGCAGTGTGTCGAGGATTCTAAAGCATTTTGGTTTGGCAATGTCTTCCAGGTTGATGCCGCCAAAGGAGGGTTGTAGCAGCTTGACCGTGCGGATCAGTTCGTCGGCGTCTCGCGTGTCGAGGCAAATGGGCACGGCGTCTACGCCGCCCAGGTATTTGAAGATGAGGGCTTTGCCTTCCATCACCGGCATGGCGGCCAGGGGGCCAATGTCGCCCAGGCCGAGCACGCGCGTCCCGTCGGAGACGACGGCGATGGTGTTGGCGCGATTGGTGTGTTCCCAGCTCATCGCCGGGTTGGCGGCAATGTCCTTGCATGGCGCAGCGACGCCCGGTGTGTACCACATTGCAAAGTCTTGAACATTGTGAACCGGTACTTTGGGCGCTATTTGGATCTTGCCCCGGTAAAAGGGATGGGTGCGCATTGCGTCTGCGGCCGGTTTTTCGGCTCTGGCCAGCAGCTCTTTTTTTGAAAGCATTGAAAAAAATTCCTCCCGGTTGCATAGGATGGTTAAAGTATGTCTTTAGTGCTGAACCATCTCGGCTTGAATCGTCAATTTTGGTTTTCGCTCAGCGTCTTGATCTTTTTGCCGGTCGCCTGCCAGGTCACGTTCGAGATGCCCAGTTTTTGGCGCAGGCGTGTTTCCTCCATGCCGTTTTTGTAATCGCGCACGGCGGCTGTCCAACGCAGCATTTCGAACGAGATGCCCTTTTTGGCCTTTTTTTTGATGCCCGCTTGCTCGGCGACGTCGGCAAGCACGTATTCCAGGTTGCGCGCCGTACACGGAAAAAGCGCGTCCTGGGGCTTATAGTGTTCGATATAGTCATCGAGCACGGGCAAAATATCGGCCGGCAGCGAAATCCGGCGCTCTTTGGTCTGCTTGCGCGGGTCGTCATAGCGAATGTCCAGCGTCGGGCCGCCGGGCGCGTCGCGCTGGATGTGTTTGAGTTGAATCGCCATGCATTCGGATTTTTTGATCGCCGTGGCGAGCAGCAGGTTGAGCAGCAGGTGCGGTCGCGGGTCCGGCTTGGCGGCGTTCCACATTTGGCCGGTCACGGCCAGAGCGCGCTCTAATTCCCGGTCGGTCAAAATCTCGGGCAGGGGCGGGGTGACGCTGCGCTGGATCACCGGCGCGGCGGGGTCTTGGGGCAAAACGCCGCTTTTGTGCAGCCACTTGAAAAACACTTTGAGTGTCGTCACGCGGCGCGCATACGATTTGGGGCTGCATGGCACATTTCGCTCGTTGAGCAGCCAGTCCAGAAACTTGTTCAGGTCGGCGGCAGCGATGCGCCCAATGGGGCGGTCCTGGCCCACGTAACTGCCCAGCAGACCCAGGTCGCCGCGAAAGGCCTTGATCGTGTGCTGGCTGAATAGTTCATTGCTCATGTACAGTTCGAACACGCGGGCGGCTTGAAACAGCGTCGATGATGGCGTCAGAGAGGCCAGTCCCGGGGACGTTGGTGTGTCCGGTTCTTTTGACATGGATCGCTTCTCTCCTTTCGTATAGTGCTGAATCCGCTTTCATTGTACAACATTTTGCATGTTACGTCAAGTAAAAAGCCGTCTCAATACCTGATCCCGGCGCAGTGTTTGACCAAAAGGTGAAAACCAGGTATGATTGCCCTGTCTGGCGCGTGTGGCGCCGAAAGGAGTGGATTGTGTACGGCATTGATCGTGTAATCCTGGTTGTTTTGGACAGTGTTGGCATTGGCGCGTTGCCCGACGCCGCCGAGTTTGGCGAGCAGGACCCGGTTTCAAATACGTTGGCCAATACGGCGCGGGTGGTGGGTGGTTTGAATGTGCCACATTTTCAACAGATCGGGCTGGGCAACATCGAACGGCTGACCGGGGTCTCGATCCTGGGCGTGCCGCCCGCCGAAAACCCCACCGGTGCATACGGGCGAATGGCGCAAGGGTCCAAGGGCAAGGACACGACGATTGGGCATTGGGAGATCGCCGGGCTGTGTTCGCCCCAGCCGTTGCCCACGTATCCACACGGTTTTCCGCGCGACCTGATCGCCGAGTTTGAGCGGCAGATTGGGCGCAAAACGTTGGGTAATTACGCTGCGTCGGGTACGGTGATCATTCAAGAGTTGGGCGACGAGCATGTCCGCACCGGTCGTCCGATTGTCTACACTTCGGCCGACAGCGTGTTCCAGGTGGCGATGCACGAGGGCGTCATTCCGCTGGAAGAACAATACCGCATTTGCCAGACGGCGCGCGCAATGCTGCAAGGCGAGTACGGGGTGGGGCGAGTGATCGCCCGCCCCTTTGCCGGCCCTGTCGACGGCCAATATGTGCGCACCGAGCGCCGCCGCGACTTTTCGCTGCCGCCGCCGCACCCGACGATCCTGGATCGGCTCAAGGCGGCCGGGCAGCGGGTCATGGCGGTGGGCAAGATCGAGGACATTTTTGCCCATCGCGGCATCAGCGATGCGATTCACAGCACCAATAATATGGCCGGCGTCGACGCGACGCTGAAATTTATGCGCGAGAGCAGCGCGGGGTTGATTTTTACCAATTTGGTCGATTTTGATATGCTCTATGGGCATCGCAACAACCCGCGCGGTTACGCCGATGCGCTGGCCGAGGTTGACGCGCGCGTGCCAGAGCTGCTCGCCGCACTGCGCCCCGGCGACGT
>CAYZYE010000044.1:0-22992 GCA_964481205.1 uncultured Anaerolineae bacterium
TGAACGATTATCCAGAGGCCGCCGAGAGCACCCGGCGGGCCATAGCGGGGTTCTTGCAGGCCGGCGATACGGCGTCTGCCGCCACCCTCTATGGCAACCTGGGGCTGATCCACTGGAGTATGGGCTGGCTCCATCTGGCCGAAACACAACTCCAGACCTGTGTGACCCAGATGGAACAGATGAACATTCAATGGGAACTACTTCGTTGCATTGGGGATCTGGGGTTGACCTATCTCTCACAGGGGCGTATCGAGAAAGCACTTCTCTACACCACACGTCACATCGAGCTGGCGACCCGCATTCAAGAACAGCCCGAAGTGACACGAGGGCACGGCAACCGGGGTGTGGTCTGGTATCACCTGGGAGAATACACCAGAGCACAGCAAGACCTCGAGACAGACCTCGACTATTCTGTTCCGCGCCGGCGATGGCCGGCCGTCGTCATGAGTTATGCCAACCTCAGTCGCTGCCATGCCGCCCTCGGCCAGTGGGAGCAAATGCACGCCACCGCAATTGCCGCCCAAGAATCCGCTCACCGCTCCCGTTCCCCCGAACTGATGATGCTGGCCTGGCGCGTCCGGGCCGAATGTGCCAGTCCCCACCATCGGGCCGCCCTGCTGGAACGAGCGTTATCCCTGGCCGTGCATCTGCACCGTCACCTCGATCAAGCAGCCTGCCTGCTTGCTCTGGCCGCCCTGTCGCCACAACGAGAGAGCAGCCAACAACTCTGGCAACGCGGCGTCCACCTGCTCTACAATTGCGGCGCACAACGTTGGCTCAAGGGGCAAAACATCTACCATCCCCCGCAGATGCCGCTGACTGTGTGAGACGCCTATATCTCGATGCTCTGGCGGGCTTGGTGATTTTCCGACTTTGACCCGGCCAACTGCTGACCGAGAACGAGACATTGATGAATGACCTGCTGACGCTGCGCTGGCTCCCCCACTTGATGGCAAACGATTCACATCACGGGTGAATCGGCTGATCTAAAGCCTATTTTCCACACTTTTCCAATCGAATAGAAAGCGATTCGGTCACAAAAGGGCCCTGGTACTCCCGGTTCGCTCATTTTTGGTGATATATAGAAAATCTTGGCTATAAAGACAATAGTGTTTGTTCGGAAACTAGGGGAAAAATAAGCAAACCGATACTTGACACATTCCGGTGCGAAATATAGACTATGAGGAAATACGATGAAAACCCTGCCTGCACAAGAAATGGGAATAACTGCCGTGAACGACGACCACTATCAAACTCTATCCTTTGACGCGCGTGGCGAGCGCCTGCACATCGTCGCCAAACCCGGCGTCTTTGGCTGGCAGCGCGTCGATCCCGCCACCTCGTTGCTGATCGAGTCGATGCGCGTCGATCCCGGCGACACCGTGCTCGACCTGGGCTGCGGCTATGGCCTTGTTGGGCTGGCGGCGGCGAAAATGACCGCGCCGTCCCAGGTCTATCTGGTCGATCACAATGTCGTCGCCGTCGAATGCGCGCGGCGCACACTGGCCGGCAACGACGTTCCGGCCGCTCACGCGCTGGCGAGCGACTGCACATCGGCGGTGCGCGGAATCGCCTTTGATCTGATTGTCTCCCACCTGCCGCGCGGCAAAGAGACCGCCCATCAATTCATCATCGACGCGGCGACGCTGCTCAAAACGGGCGGACGGTTGTACATAGCCGGGCGCAACAACACCGGCGTCAAGCCCTCGGTCAAATTTGCCCATGCCGTCTTTGGCAACAGCCGGGTTCTGGCCTATAAAAAGGGCGGCCGGGTGGCAATGTGCATCAAAAATGAATGCACCAGCCCGCCGGCCAGCGACTATTATCAATGGCGCGAATTCGAGGGCCAAATTGGGGAGCAAACCTGGCGCATCGCCACAAAACCGGGGGTGTTTTCGTGGCGACGGCTAGATGAGGGCACGCGCGCGTTGATCGAGACGATGGACATCCGTCCCGGCGAAACCGTCCTCGACATCGGCTGCGGCTGCGGCATCATTGGCGCGGCCGCGGCGAAAACGGCGGCGCAGGTCGATCTGGTCGACAGCAACATCATTGCCGTCGAGGCCGCGCGGCGCACACTGGCGCTGAACGAGATCGCCAACGCCGAGGTATACCCCAGCGACGGCATTGCCGCTGTGCGCGACAAAACCTTTGACGTCGTCGTCACCAACCCGCCATTTCACCAGGGACGCGCGACGGACTATTACGTCGCCCACCAATTCATCCGTGACGCCGCGCGCGTGCTCAAAGCGCGCGGGCGGCTGTACGTCGTCGCCAATCGTTTCATCCGCTATGAGCGCCAGATGGAACAATGCCTGCAAACGGTTCGCGTGGCCTATGAGGATCGTCGATTCCGCGTGCTGTTGGGACAGCGGCCAAGGCGGTGATCGCTTATCTACGCAATAGTACGGCTAACCAGGATTTCTTGAGATCAATTGCCCGTTCCGGGCACATCTCGTGGCAGCAGTAACAGCGAATGCACGTGTTCAAATCCATCCTGGCGCGTTTGTCGACAATAGTGATCGCTTTCACCGGACAATTGCGCGCGCAGACGCCGCAGCCAATACAGTCGTCATTGGCTCGCGGATAAGCGACAAACGAATAGTTGAATATTTTGCGCATCCAGACGGGCATTTGTGGCCCATCGCCGCCGGTCTGAGGGGGTTGAAAACCCTGCACCTCAAAACTCGACAGCGGATCTCCCAAAATCGCCACGTCGGCAACGCGACCGGTAGACAAGCCGCGCCGGATGGCCGCCCGCAGTGGATAGATCGCCTCCACGTTCATGCCCACCAGCGTCGCCGCGACCACATCCAGCGCGACAGCGTCGCTGCTGACCAACAGCGCGCCCACCGCAAACGGGTCTCCGGCCGCCGGCCCCGCGCCGGCCATGCCCACGATGCCATCCATCACCGACAGCGCCGGGCGGATCAAGGTCAAAATGTCGATCAACATTTCGCCAAACTGCTCCCGTTCCGGCAGCCTGGAATGATAGCCCATCTTGACCGTGCCCGGAATCACACCGAACAGATTTTTGGTTGCCCCGGTCAAGTGCATGAAACCATGCGTCTTGAGTTTGGGCATCGAAATCACCACATCGGCCTGGGTCACATACGCGCCCACGGCCAGCGATTTGATCAAGCGGCCATTGGGATGCGAAAGCCGCGTCTCGGAAAAATCCTGGTTCAACTCGGCGCCGGTCTCCTCGGCGACCTGGCTCATCCCCGACTTGCGGTACACCGCGCGCACCCAGGCGGCGTTGAACGGCCCGCCGGGGCTGTCACCAATCACCGGATGCGCGCCCGCTTTTTGCACCAACCTGACCATCGCCTTGACCACGGCCGGGTGGGTGCAAACCGCGTCATCCGGCGCAGACGCACGCAACAAGTTCACCTTGAGCAAAACGCGCTGCCCCGGCTTGACATAGCGGTCGATCCCGCCAAGCAGGTCGATGGCCCGCTCAAGCGCCGCCGCGACCTTTTCCTCGTCATAGGTCGTACATTTGGTCAAAGATACAGATGAATTCATAATGTTTTATTCCTCAACAGTTGGTGAGCCTGGCTCATCCCTGGATTGAACCGGATCGGACTGGTCGCCCAATTTGAGGCGGGATACGATATCTAACCCCCACCCGGCAACGCGCCCCTGTTGCAGCGCCCAAAACCCGGCAACGCCGACGCCGGCCGCATTGTCGGTGGCGAGCGCGATGGGCGGCATCCGCACGGGCACATGCAGCGTGGCGGCCATCTTGGCGCGCAGCGGTCGATTGGCCGCCACGCCTCCGGCCAACAACACGCCGTTGACCTGATGCTCCATCGCCGCCAGGCGCGTCTTTTCGACCAGGGCGTCTACCACCGAGGCCTGGAAACTGGCGGCCAGGTTGGCTACCGTTTCGGCGCGCAGACCGTGCCCCGGCCGCGCGCTGTTGCCGGGCAAGGCGTCGGCCGGACGTATGAGCGCGGGTTTGTACTTTTGCACCTGCCGCAAAACGGCGGTTTTCAGCCCCGAAAAGCTGAAATCATAACGCCCACTGGTGCGCGCGCGCGTAAATGAAAAAGCGGTCGCATTGCCCAACTTGGCGGCGCGCTGGATCGCCGGGCCGCCGGGGTAATCCAGGCCGAGCATTCGCGCTACCTTGTCAAACGCTTCACCCGCTGCATCGTCGATGGTGCCGCCCAGCCGCCGGTATTTGCCACAGTCCAGCATCAAGATCAACTCGCTGTGCCCGCCGGAAACGATCAGGCACAACAGCGGAAACTCGAGCTGCGCCCGGCCGTCGGGGGCGTTTGAAACGGCCACATCGAGCCAGTTGGCAGCGATATGGGACTCGAGATGGTTGACGCCGATCAGCGGCCGCCCGATCCCATAGGCCAGCCCCTTGGCGGCGTTGACGCCGACCAGCAGCGAACCGGCCAGACCGGGGCCGTGCGTCACGGCCACCGCGTCCAGATGCGCCCATTGCACTCCGGCCTCGCTCATCGCCTGCTCGATCACCGGCGTGATGGCGATGACGTGCTGGCGCGACGCCATTTCAGGGAATATGCCGCCATATTGTCGATGCAAATCGATCTGCGACGCGACGACATTGGAATGAATGACGCGGCCATCCTGGATCACCGCCGCCGCCGTCTCGTCGCACGATGTTTCAATGCCCAGTATCAGTGTCATCACACGCCTCGCTCAACTTGAAATGTTCCACAATGCCAACAGAAAAAATATCTGTACCACCACGCCACCGCCCCAGGCCAGGTACGAGGCCATACGCTGGTGTCGATACAAAACTGCGCCAATCAGTCCATTTATACTTGAAACGATCAAGGCAATGATCGGCAAGGCAAACACATCTCGCTTGGAGGCGATCCGATCGACCGTGCCGATCGCGTCAAAATGCAGCGGCAAGCGCGACGGCAGTCCGGGGTATCGAAACAATAAAATGCCGAACAAGATCGCGCTCATCGCCAGATTGGCCAGCAGCAGCCCTTGCAGCGCCCGGTCTTGCCAGATGGCCCAATGCACATATCCGGCCTTTTCAGATTGCTGGGCGACCTCGGCGCTGGGGCCCATCCGCAACGCCGCGTCAAAGACCTCCATAAACATGTCCATATCCGGCGTCGAAATGCCATAGGCCAAAGAAGGCGTGACCACGATCGCCTGCTGCTGCGGCGGGGTGGTCGCATAAAACAAGGTCAGCCCAACGCCAGAGATCGTGCCAGAGCCGATCCAATACCCCGGCCAGGTTGGGCTTTTCATCTCGACGCCGAACCCGGCAGTGCGCCCATCGATCACGCGCGTCACGCTGCCCATGGGAATGATTTGCCGGCCGGACGCAGTGGCGATGATCAGCCGGTTGCGATCAAACTCGTAGCCCAGCCGCATCAGGCCATAGACCCAATAGCCAATCAAGATCATTGCCGGCAGCGAGGCCAACACCAGCACAGCACAGATGAACGTCCAGCCATTCACCTGCCCCTCGACCACGCGCCAGAGCAACAGGCTGTCGATCAATGCCAGAACCAAGACGCCTCCCGCGCCGGTCAAGGCCCCAGTTCGACGATTCGGTACCCAGTTCACACGACCACTCCCAATTTATCCACACGTGTCTCGTTTGATTCGGACATGGTTCATTTCGCTTGTTGCCCGTCAAATCCGCCCACAGGGGGCGATGCTACAAACGCTCTCAACATTTGAAACACTCGCTTTATTCAACGTATGTCACCACATCGCGCAACTCGCGCCGCGACGTGACCCGCGCCCCGGGCTGCGCCGGAACGCCAATCGGCACGATCGCCACCGGGTGCAGGTTGGCCGAAAGCTGCAAGGCCATGATTGTCGCCGAATCATCGAATGCGCCAACCCAACAACTTCCCAGGTGCAGCGCCGTCGCCGCCAACAAAATATGCGCGGCGGCGACGGCGGTATCTTGTTTGCAATACAGCGCGGCGCCGCGCTCGCCGTACCGCTCTGCCGACCGCCGGGCGTCGCTGCACACGACAATCACCACCGGCGCCTGGGCGACAAAAGTTTGCCCCCCGGCGGCGTCGGCCAGACGCTGCCGCACCTGGGGGCGACGGACGACGACAAAATGCCAGGGCTGCCGGTTCCCCGCCGACGGCGCCTGCACCGCGGCCTCTAAAATGCGCGCCACCAGCGCCGGCTCGACATCGCGCTGGCTGTCAAAGGCGCGCACACTGTGGCGCGCCTGGATGACCTGCCAAAAGTCCATCGCGGTTCTCCTTTTGAGATCAAGCGATCTCGTCACCTTGTTCCATATCCTGATAACTTAACGAATACAACCGGTAATATGCCCCTTGTTCTGCCAGCAGCTCTTTGTGCGTGCCGCGCTCAATGATCCGGCCATGATCGATCACCAAAATCTGGTCGGCGCGGGTGATCGTCGACAGGCGGTGAGCAATGACGAACGAGGTGCGCCCCTCTAGCAGTCGCTCCATCGCCTCCTGAATGACGCGCTCGGTTTGCGTATCGACGCTCGACGTGGCCTCGTCGAGGATGAGGATGCGCGGGTCGGCGAGCAGGGCGCGGGCAAAGGACAATAATTGGCGCTGCCCCACCGAGAGCAGCGCGCCGCCCTCCTGCACCTCCGTGTCATAACCATCGTCCAACCTGGCGATGAACTCGTGCGCGCCGACAGCCTGAGCCGCGGCGACGATTTCTTGATCCGTCGCTTCCAGACGCCCGTAGCGAATGTTGTCCTTGATCGTGCCGTTGAACAAGAACGGCTCTTGAAACACCGTGCCGATCTGTCGATGCAAACTCGACTGCGACACCTCGCGCAGGTCATAGCCGTCGATGCGAATTGCGCCTTGGTCTACATCGTAAAAACGACTGAGCACCTTGATCATTGAACTTTTGCCCGCGCCCGTCTCGCCGACAAAGGCGATCATTTGCCCCGGCTCGACCTCGATATCGATCTCTTGGAGCACCATCGCCTTCTCGTCATAGCCAAAGGTGACGTGGTCGAACTGAACCCGCCCCTGGATGGGCGGCAGCTCGATCGCCTCCGGCGCATCGACAATGGCCGGTTTGGCGTCGAGCAGGTCAAAAATGCGTTCGCCGGAAGCCATAGCCGACTGCAAACTGTTGAAACGCGCGGCCAGGTCGCGGATCGGCATAAAAAAGTTATTGATGTACATCGTAAAGGCGATCAATGTGCCCGCGCTCAACTGCTGGTTCAGCACCTGCGTGCCGCCGTACCAGATCACCAGCCCCATCGCCGTCATGCCCAACAGATCGACGGTGGGAAAAAAGACCGCCGACAGGCGCACCGATTGGATGTTGGCCTCAAAATGTTCCCGGTTGCGCTCGTGGGCAAAGCGATCGTAATTAAACGCCTCGCGCGAGAACGACTGCACCACCCGCACGCCGCTGATATTTTCCTGCAAATCGGCGTTGACCAACGCATTGGCCCGCCGCGCCCGCCGGTAGGCCTCACGCGCGCGCCGCCGC
The DNA here is from genome assembly GCA_964481205.1 of uncultured Anaerolineae bacterium. Lineage (GTDB taxonomy): Bacteria > Chloroflexota > Anaerolineae > JAFGEY01 > JAFGEY01 > CAYRXM01. Next base: position 7,465 of record CAYZYE010000044.1, read on the forward strand.
CAGATTTCGGTCGCCACGACCATCGGCGGGATGACGGCAAAAGAGACCAGTGACAGCTTGGCGTTCATCGAAAACATTATCACGATCGTGCCGATCAGGTTGATCAGGTCATTGATCACAAAAATTACCGACCAGGTGATCAGGTCTTGCACGCGATCAATGTCGGTGGTCATACGCGACATCAGCCGCCCCACCTCGTGCTCGCTGTAAAAATTCATCGACAATGCCTGGAATTTCTCAAAGAGCTGGTTGCGCATGGTCAAAATCACCGTGGTGCCCACCCAGGCCATAATGTTAATCCGCAGCGTCGTCACCAGGGCGCTAAAGGCATTGAGTCCCAGGTAAACAAAGACCATGCTAAACAGGTAATCGGGACGGCGATCGCCCAGCCCCACATCGACGATCTGGGAAACGATCCACGGACGCGCCAGGGCAATCAAAGCAATCGAGGTCATCAACACGGCCGAAAAAACCACCTGCCAGGTATACGGCTTGAGGTAGGCGAGCAGCCGTCCGGCGATGCGGGCGTCGTATTCTTTGTAGCGATAATCTTCTTCCAGATGTTCGGTTTGTTTCTTTTTTTGCTTGCTATTGTGGGTCATCATTCCCTCTTGTCAAAATGCCGCGCCGCATTTGCGCCCTCATGCCGACATCCCGCCCATCACATTGCCGCCCGTTCCCCCGCCGCGCACGCGCTTGCGCTCCCGGCGCTCGACCAGACCGCCCAGCGCCATCAACTCGCGGCGCAGGCGTTCCTGATCGCGCAGCTGCAAGTCGTAAATTTCCTTGTACAGGCCGCCCTCGCGCAACAGCGCCTCGTGCTGACCGTGCTGGACGATTTTGCCCTGGTCGAGCACAATGATCTGGTCGGCATCGACCACGGTTTGCAGCCGTTGGGCGATGACAAAGGTGGTGCGCCCTTTCATCAAGGTATTGAGCGCCTGCTGGATCAAAAACTCGGTCTCGGTATCGACGCTAGAAGTCGAATCGTCGAGGATGAGAATGCGCGGGTCCATCAGCAGCGCGCGGGCGATCGCCAGACGCTGCCGCTGCCCGCCCGACAGGGTCACGCCGCGTTCACCGACCTCGGTGTCATAGCCGTCCGCAAATTCCATAATGAACTCGTGGGCGCGCGCCGCTTTGGCCACGGCCTCGACTTGCTCGTCCGTCGCGTCACGCCGGCCATAAGCAATGTTTTCGCGGATGGTCGCCGAAAAGAGCAGGCTTTCTTGCAGCACAATGCCAATCTGCCCGCGCAGGCTGGTCAAATCGGCCTCGCGCACATCGACGCCATCGACCATGACCCGGCCCTGGGAAACGTCGTAAAAACGCGGGATCAGGTTGACCACCGTCGTCTTGCCAGAGCCGGTCTTGCCCAGCAGGGCGATCACCTCCCCCGGCGCAGCCTTGATGTCGATGTCACGCAAGACATAGTGATCACTGTTAGAATAGCGGAACGATACATTGTCAAATGTCACCTGCCCATCCAGCCGTTGGAGCGATCTGGCCTGAGCCGGCGACTGGATGCAAATTGGCTCATCGAGCAGTTCAAAGACACGCTCGGCCGAGGCCAGCGCCTCGGAGAGCATGTTGACGAAAAAGCCAAAGCGCCGCGCGGGCATGCCCAGCATCGCCACATAACCGTTAAAGGCGATCAGCGTGCCAATGGTCATCTTGCCGGCCAGCACGTCCTGGCTGCCAAACCACAGGATCAATGCAGTGCTGAAAAAGACAATCACCGACATGGCCGGGAAATTGATCGAAAAGTAGCGAATAATGTTGATCCGCCGGTCAAACACCTCTTGATTTTGTTTGCGGAACTTGGCAATCTCGAAAGGCTGGCGCGCAAAACCCTTGACCACCTGCACGCCCATCAAGTTTTCTTGCAGCACCGAGTTGAGTTTGCCGATGGTCTGCATCATGTTCCGAAACTTGCCGCGCACCAATTTGCCAAAACGCACGGCCAACAGATAGAGCAGTGGCAGCGGCGCGAGGGCGATCAAGGCCAGACGCACGTCTTGCATCAGCAAGATGGATACCGTGGCAATCGTCATCACGACAATCGTAAAGATTTCCAGCAGCCCCACCGAGGCAAAACGCTGGATCGCGCTCACATCTCCGGTGCAGCGCGTCATCAACTGGCCGGTTTGGGCGTTGTCGTGAAAAGAAAAGGACAAAGACTCGATGTGACGATAAAGTTTGTTTTTCAAGTCATAGGCAATCCGCCACGACAACCACTGGCTGAAATAACGCTGCCCAAACGAAAACAACGATTTGACCAGGCCAATGCCCAATACGATCAAACCGGCATTGATCATAAACCGGTGGTCGCCGCTGGTCACACCGACGTCGATCGTCTGCCGCAGAATCCAGGGCACGGTGAGGTTGAGCGCCATTCCGACCAATAATGACACATAAGCGATCATTAATCTACGCCAATATGGTTTAACCAGACCCCATATTCGCAATACGGTTTTCATACACATTGCCTTTCATGCCTTACAGCACGCTGTTCCGGTATTCGCTTTCCAGGATGCTCAACAGGTCGTGGTCGATAAACCGGCCATTGACCAGCTCTTGATCGCGCATCACCCCATCGCGCTGAAATCCCAACGACGCCAGATCATCGAGCAGCTTTTGTTCGAGCTGGCTGACGAGAATGCTGATCCGGTGAACGCCCAGGCGGTCAAACAAGTACTCAACCAGCAGCCAGATGGCCTCGCGTCCCCACTCGCCGTCCCAACAATCCGGTTCGCCAATGAGCACGTTGATAAAAACGTTGCGCGTGTCTGGGTCCAGATCGTAATAGGTTAGCTGCCCAATCAGTCGCCCCGAGTTGGCCTCGATGGCAAAACGACGCCGGTCGGTCAAACTGCTCTCGCGCTCAAATTCGGCCTCCAACTCGGCCATAGTCGGAGATGTGTTATGAGAAAGGGTGGCATATCCGGGCGGCTCGCGGCTTTGCTGCCAGTGATGGAGCACCGGCAGATCGACGGACAAGAACGGGCGGACGGCAAGCGTGCGCCCCTGCAAGAACAGGCCAAAGGTGCTCTTTTCTTCGCCATCCTCCTGCCCGGCTACTGCCGCCGTTTGAATCTGGCGCGCCACCGAACTGGCGATGAGCAGCGTGGGGTAAATTGCGCCGCGCTCGTGCGCCTCCTCGACTTGAAACCCCTGGCTGCGCAGGTATTGCAGCGACGGCTGTTGGACGCCGGCCAACATCAGGCAGTTTGACAATCCTTTGGTTACGGTGTACAAATTGGTGCGTCGAAAGCCAACTCGTTCGTAAAAGCGAAGCACACGATTGGGGTGCTCGGTATCCAAAACGCGACTCAGCAAAAAAGCCAGGGGGAGCGACTTGATGATGCCGATGGCCTTGGCGATGCGGAGCGCCTTGTTGACCAACGTGCCGCCCAGCCCCGCCCCGCGCGCAACCCAGGCCACGCCGACGCGGCTGATTTGCACGGCGTCGAACCCGCCCAGGAGCGTCAGCGGGGCCACGTGGATGCGCAAACCGCCGACCACGTGGCCGGCGGGGTCCAGCGCCGCGATCTGCGCCGTGCCCGGCCGGCTGTCAATGTCGTCGCGCATCAAAAAGGCTTCCAGCCCTTTGTCAAAACGCACTTCGGACAGCGCCGCCCACCGGACATCAAACAATTCCCACAACTCGTCAGCGGTCAGATCGGTCACGCCAAACTCGGCGCAGAAACACTTGTAGAGGATACCATCTCGAATCTCAGATTGCATCAATTGTCTCAAGGCATCCTGTTGTTCGCTCACTGACCTCTAGTTCCGTCAATAAACCTGGCAAAACGACCGTTCCGCCAGGCTTGAAAAAGACTTGACAATTCATTATACTATTTCTCGATAAAAACGCCAACCGTTGCCAATGCCAACGAGTATGCTGAAAAAAACCAGCACATCTGCCAGGCATCGAGAGCGCCAAGAAATAACACATTGCGCTCCCGGCGCCAGATTTGCTCTACCGCGATTTTCGTGCTAGAATGATGTTTCCTTGATGTATCAATGAGACATCATTAAAATTTGTTTGGGTGTGTTGCAAACGCTCCCAACCATATACTGTGGGAGAAAAATTATGGCATCCGTTCCTGGAATAACGCCCCACGGGGGCGCTCTGGTCAATTGTGAACTGCGCGGCGTCGCCCGCGAAGGGGCGCTGGAAAAAGCCGTCGCGCTGCCCAAACTCGTGCTCTCGCCGGTGAGCGTCTCCGACGTCGAGTTGATCGGCGTTGGCGCGGTCAGCCCATTGACCGGTTTTATGGGTCAGGCCGATTACGACAGCGTCGTCGGCAAGATGCGTCTGGCCAACGGTTTGGTGTGGTCGATCCCGATCACTTTGCCGGTCAGCCGGGCGTTTGCCGACCGCATCGACCGGGGCGCCGAGATCGCGCTTTACCAACCCACGGCAGGCGGTGATCGCCTGCTCGCCACCATGCACGTGGACGAAAAGTATGGTTATGACAAGGCGCGCGAGGCCAGCGAGGTGTACCGGACCACCGACGACGCGCATCCGGGCGTGGCGCGTCTGTACGCTCAGGGCGATGTGCTGTTGGGTGGGCCGATCACCATGTTGAACCGTCCGGCCAACTGCGAGTTTCCCAAGTTTCGTTATGACCCCATTCAGACCAGGCGGATATTTGCGGCCAACGGCTGGCGGCGCGTGGTCGGTTTTCAGACGCGCAACCCCATTCACCGCGCGCACGAGTATATCCAGAAAGCGGCGCTGGAAATCGTCGATGGGCTTTTCCTGCACCCCCTGGTCGGGACCACAAAAAGCGACGATATTCCCGTCAATGTACGTATGCAAAGCTATCAGACCGTCTTGCGCGACTATTATCCCGCCGACCGTGTGCTGTTGGGCGTTTTTCCGGCTGCGATGCGCTATGCCGGCCCGCGCGAGGCGATTTTTCACGCCTTGTGCCGCAAAAATTATGGCTGCACGCATTTTGTCGTGGGCCGCGATCACGCGGGCGTGGGCCGTTATTACGGCACTTATGACGCGCAGCTGATTTTCGACGAGTTCGAGCCGGCCGAGATCGGGATCACGCCATTGTTCTTTGAACACGCCTTTTATTGCACCAGGTGCGGCACGGTTGTCACCGCCAAGACCTGCCCGCATGGCAAAGAGAGTTGGCTCTTTCTCAGCGGTACCAAGGTGCGCGAAATGTTGGCCCGGGGCGAAGCGCCGCCGCCGGAAATCACCCGCCCAGAGGTCGCCCAAATTCTGATCGACGGCTACAAGGCGCTGCGCGGCGAAGCGACGGCGGCCGGCAAGCCGGAGCACGCCCAATAGCCTTTTTTTACAGCGAGGATGAGTGATGCGCTCCCACAAACTGTTTGTCATCGGCCTGGACTGCTTGGACCCGACGCTGGCCTTTGATTGGTGGCTGGACGAGTTGCCCAATCTCAAGGCGCTGGCCGGTCGCAGCGTCTATGGCCGGCTGGCAAGTACCATCCCGCCGATCACGGTGCCCGCCTGGACGTGCTTGCTCACCGGCCGGGACCCCGGCCAGCAGGGGTTTTACGGCTTTCGCAACCGCGCCGATTACTCTTATGAACAAATGTCGATGGCGACGGCGGACAAGATTCGCTATCCGCGCGTGTGGGATACCGTTTCCGGGGCCGGCGGCAAGGTGATCGTCGTCGGCGTGCCGCAGACTTTTCCGGTCAAGCCGGTCAACGGCATCATGGTCAGCAGTTTTTTGACCCCCAGCACGTCGAGCGCGTACACCTGGCCGCCAGAGTTCAAAGAGGAAATCCGCGAGACGGTCGGCGAGTATTTGCTCGACGTACCCAATTTTCGCACCAACGACAAGGTGCGTCTGCTGCAAAACATTTACCGTATGTCGCGGCAGCGGTTCGACCTGATCGAGCATTTGCTCAAGACGCGGCCCAACTGGGACTTGTTCATGTTTGTCGAGATGGGGCCGGACCGCATTCATCACGGCATGTGGAAATATGTCGATCCCCGCCATCCCAGGTACAAGGCGGGCAATCCATACCAAAATACGATCCGCAAATATTACCAGTTTATCGACGAACGCATTGGCCGGTTGCTGGATATGCTGCCCGGCGACGCCGCCGTGTTGGTGATGAGCGATCACGGCGCGCAGCCAATGATCGGCGGAATTTGCCTCAACGATTGGCTGATCGAGCAAGGGTATCTGACGCTGGCCTATAAACCCGACGGCCTGGTCTCGCTGCCCATGTGTGAGGTCGATTGGAGCCGGACCAAAGCCTGGGGGGCGGGCGGCTATTACGGGCGGGTGTTTTTGAACGTGCAGGGACGCGAGCCGCAAGGGGTCATCCCGCCCGATCGGGTGGCAGCTTTCAAGGCGGAAATAACGGCCCAGTTAAAGGCGATCACCGACCCCGCCGGCCGGGAAATCGGCACGCGCGTTTTCGAGCCGGCCCAGGTGTATGCCGAGGTCAACAACATTCCACCGGACCTGCTGATCTATTTTGGCAACCTGGCCTGGCGATCGGTGGGCACGCTGGGCAACGATTCAATTCACACTTTTGAAAATGACACCGGCCCCGACGACGCCAATCATGCCCAACACGGCTTGTACATGTTATACCGTCCGGCCCATCCGGTCGGCGCGCGCCGCGATCGCACCTGGCGCGCCGTCGCTCCGACAATGTTGGAACTGTTGGGACTGGACGCGCCGGAGCAGGTGAGTGAGGAGCGACTGTGGTAGACCAACCCAGAAATTTGAGCATCAAAGCGGTGTTGTTCGATCTGGACGACACGTTGTTGTACAGCAATGTGGGCAGCCCGGAGGCGGGCTTTTTGCGGCACTATTTTGCCTTGTTGACCGACTTTGCCCGCCCGTTGGCCGATCCCAAGACATTTATGACCGCCTTGTTGACGGCAACCGAGTCAATGCAGCGCGATCTCGACCCGGAAACGACCAACGAACAGGCGTTTGCCCCTGTTTTCGCGGCCTTGTTGGGCAAGCCGTGGGCCGAGCTACAACCGGTTTTTGGTCGTTTTTACGAGGAACAGTTTCCCCAACTGCGGGTTCACACCCGGCCCCATCCCGATGCGCGACCGGTCGTTCAAACCTGCATCGACGCCGGGTATCGCGTGGCGATTGCCACCAATCCGCTGTTTCCGCTGCGTGCCATCGAACATCGCCTGGCCTGGGCCGGAATCGACGACTTGCCGTTCGATCTTGTGACCAGCTATGAGAATATGCATGCCTGCAAACCGTCGCCGGCCTATTATCGCGAGATCGCCGGGCTGTTGGGTGCGGCGCCCGACGAGTGCGTGATGGTTGGCAACGACGTGGTGCGCGACATCGAACCGGCGCAGGCCATCGGTATGCACACCTTTTTGGCCGACGAGTGGCTGCTCGACGAGAGTTCCGGCGTCGCCGCCGATGCGCGCGGCACGCTGCGTGACTTCATCAAATGGATGACAAACAATCATAATTATCAAGGAGCATAGTCTGTGGCAGAACGCAAGGGTTTTACACTGTGGTTTACGGGACTGTCCGGGGCCGGCAAGACGGCCCTGGCCCAGGCGCTAGAGCCGGAACTGCGCGCGCGTGGGTTGGCCGTCGAGCGGCTGGACGGCGATATTGTGCGCCAGAGTTTGACGCGCGATCTGGGGTTCAGCAAACAAGACCGCGATCAAAACATCGAGCGGGTGACATTTGTCGCCAAACTGTTGACGCGCAACGGCGTCGCCGTGCTTTGTTCATTCATCTCGCCGTACATTGCGCGGCGCGACAAGAGCCGCCGGGAAATCGGCAACTTTGTCGAGTGCTATGTCGAATGCTCGCTGGACGAATTGATCAGGCGCGATGTCAAGGGGTTGTACCAAAAGGCGCTGGCCGGCGAAATTCAAAACTTTACCGGCGTCTCCGACCCATACGAGCCGCCGCTCAATCCCGAAATCGTCGTCAATTCAGAGACGCAGACTATTCAGGAGAGCAAACAGATCATCCTCGATCGGCTGGTGGAACTGGGCTACCTGTCCCCCAAAGAGCAGGTTTATAACGAGGAGGATGAGGACGAGGTCCAAGATCGACTGCGCGCGCTGGGTTACATCTAGAAGCGTGCTGAACAACCTCCCAACCGCAGAGAACGCCGAGATCGCAAATACAAACTAATCCTGACGTCCTTTGCGGTTGCTTTTTTTTGGACAGGTGTGCTATACTGACGTCATGTCATTGCCCCCTCAAAGGCCGCTGAAAACCAGGGCAACCAAGAACGCAAGATTATTGCTGACTTGATACCTGGCATAATGCGCGAGGTTGGGAACAAACCAATTTGACAGTGTTACAAAGGATCGATCGATGAATTTGACACATTCTCAATTGTCTTTGCCAAGCCTTGATCTCGATCAGGACCGCAAGCGGGATTCTGTGAATGTGATCAGCAGTTCCGACAATACGATCGCGCCGCAAGACCAGGTCTTTCATAACTGGTATCGTTTCGTGCTTTCTTTTCCCCCCCACCTGGTACGCGATTATTTCCACGATTTTGGATTGGGAGCAGCAGACACGGTGCTCGATCCTTTTTGCGGCACCGGCACAACCATCGTCGAGGCCAAACGGTGTGGTATCAATGGCATTGGGCTGGAGGCCAATCCGTTTCCGTGTTTTGCCAGCCGGGTCAAAACAGATTGGACAATCGATCCCGGCGCTTTATCAAGCTGTGCCGAACAGGTTGCTGCTTGCACGCTGAATGCGCTTGAGGCGCAAGGCATTGACGATCAAACACCGTACCATCATACAGGTACCGATTTACGTACACTCGATCCGGGCGCACAAAAGATTTTGATCAAAAATTCGATCAGCCCCGTCCCTTTGCACAAAACTATCGTACTGCTGGACCATCTCGATTCATATCAAGGGAAATCTTGTTATAACTATATGCGTCTGGCGCTGGGCAAAGCGTTGGTTGCATCCATCGGCAATTTGCGTTTTGGCCCCGAAGTAGGGGTGGGCAAGATCAAGCAAGACGCGCCGGTTGTCGCACCGTGGTTATCGCAGGTTCGCCGGATGGCCCGCGATCTGGACGGCGTCTCGGGCCGTACAACACCTACGTCGGCGATTTACCTGGCCGATGCGAGAAACCTGGGTCAGATCGTTCCCCCCCATTCAATCGACGCGATCATTACATCGCCCCCGTATCCAAATGAAAAAGACTATACGCGGACAACCCGCCTCGAGTCCGTCGTACTGGGGTTTTTCCAGGACCGGATGAATTTGCGCGCGCACAAGAAAAATTTGCTGCGTTCCAATACACGGGGCGTCTATAAAGCGGATAATGACGACCAATGGATCCGCGCCCAGCCTGAAATTCAAAGAATCGCGCAGGCAATAGAACAACGCCGCATCGAGTTGGGCAAAACATCGGGCTTTGAGCGCCTCTACGCCCGCACGACCAGGTTGTACTTTGGCGGTATGGCTCGACATTTGGCCGAACTGCGAACGATATTAAAACCAGGCGCCAAACTTGCTTATGTCGTGGGCGATCAGGCTTCTTATTTGAGAATTCTGATCAGAACGGGGCAATTGCTGGCCGATATTGCGCAGTCATTGGGGTACGAGTTGGTACGCATCGATCTGTTTCGCACCCGGTTCGCCACGGCGACAAAACAGGAATTGCGAGAAGAGGTGGTGATTCTGCGTTGGCCCGGTTAAAGGAGCATAATATGCCTCCCAGTCGATATGCCCAAATCATCGAAGCAATTTTTTTCAAGCACTATCAAGTCGGAATGAGCCAAGTTTTGTTTGATCGAGCAGATATTGTCCAAGTGGCCGACGAACTTGGCATTGCACTACCCAAGAACATTGGAGATGTAATTTATTCATTTCGCTATCGCGCTGAACTACCGTCAAGCATCGTTGAACAAGCCAAAGAAGGTTATGAGTGGATTATTCGTCCCGCCGGACGCGCCAAATACAAGTTTGAATTGGCATCAAGATCCGTGATCGAACCTTCTAAACTTTTGGTTGAAACCAAAATCCCTGACGCGACGCCGGGTATCATTGGCAAATATGCTTTTAACGATGAACAAGCGCCATTTGTCAAGATACGGTACAACCGGCTTGTCGATCTATTTACCGGCATGTTGTGTTACTCGCTACAAAATCATTTGCGGACTGCCGTGCGCGATATGGGCCAAGTAGAGACAGACGAAATTTACCTGGGGATAGACAAGCGCGGCGTCCATTATGTTTTGCCAGTCGAAGCCAAAGGCAAAAACGACAAAATCGGTCTTGTTCAAATTGAGCAAGACCTGGCTCTCTGCACGGCCAAATTTCCCGGTTTGTTGTGCAGACCTATTGCTGCGCAACTTGCGAATGGCAAGGTGATCGCCTTGTTCGAGTTTGAACAAACGGAACAAGGCATTGCTATTTTGGCCGAAAAGCATTACCGGCTGGTTCGACCTGAAGCTTTGTCGGCAGAGGAATTGGCCGTCTATCAACACCGGCCGTTTTGATAGATTGCCGGGGTCAAAAAAGAGGTCTCGATCGCGCAAGAGAAGACCGGCGGCCTCGAACGGCGCTTGAGCCGGCCGGGGTTATGAAACCACGGTTGCTTTTTTTTGGACAGGTGTGCTATACTTGTATTGCCTCAGGTCGTCATGATTCGTTGTAAAGACAAGGACAGGTCGATGAGATTGCAAGAATACCAGTCCAAGTTGATTTTTGCCGAACACGGCATCCCCATCCCTCACGGCGCCACCGCCGCTACCCCACAGCAAGCGCGCCAGGCGGCGCAAACGTTCGACGGCGCGGCCGTGATCAAGGCCCAAGTGTTGACCGGCGGGCGCGGCAAGGCCGGCGGCGTCCGTCTGGCGCGCACGCCCGCCGAGGCCGAGGCCGAGGCCAAAGCGATCCTCAGCGCGCCGCTCAAAGGATTTGTCGTGCGCACGCTGCTCGTCGAAGAGGCGATCGACATCCGGCAGGAAATCTATCTCGGCATCGTCGTCGATCGCCGTCTGCGCCAGGCGACAATCATCGCCTCGGCCGAGGGCGGCGTCGAGATCGAGCAGATCGCCCGCGAGCGTCCAGAGGCGATCCTCAAAACGGCGATCGACCCACGCCGGGGACTGGGCGACGATCAGGCGTTGGCTCTGGCCGAGAAAATGGGACTGACCGGCAGGCTGGGCGATGCTTTTGCCCAAATCGCCGGCCAGCTGCACGCGGTATTTCAGGCCTGCGACGCCCTGCTCGCCGAGATCAACCCCCTGGCGATCACCGCCCAGGGGACGCTGTTGGCGCTGGACGGCAAAATCGTGCTGGATGACAACGCGCTCTTTCGCCACCCCGACCTGGCCAAGATGCGCGACGCCGACGCCGAAACGCCCGTCGAGCGCAAAGCGCGTCAGGCCGGTTTGAGCTATGTCTATCTTGGCGGCGATATCGGCTGCATCGTCAACGGCGCCGGTTTGGCGATGGCGGCGATGGATGTGATCAAGCACTTTGGCGGCCTTCCGGCAAACTTTCTCGACGTGGGCGGTGGGGCCGCCGCAGAGCGGGTTGCCACGGCGCTGCGCCTCGTACTCGACACACCGGGGATCAAGGCCGTACTGATCAACATCTTTGGCGGCATCACCCACTGCGACGAAGTCGCGCGCGGCGTGGTCGCGGCGCTGCAAGAGACCGGCTCGCGCGCGCCGCTGGTGGTGCGGATGGCGGGCACAAACGAGGCGCAAGGGCATGCCATACTCGAAAAATCCGGTTATCACCTGATCGCCGCCGGCACCTTGGCCGAAGCCGCTCAAAAGGCGGTCGCTGCGGCCGGCGGCGGATTGGCACGGTAAAAAAATGGGGAAAAATCAATGGCGATTTTAATCAACCAGGATACGCGCTTGCTCGTGCAGGGCTGCACCGGACGGGCGGGCTTGTTTCACTGCCGGAAAATGATCGCTTACGGCACGCGCGTCGTGGCCGGCGTGACCCCCGGCAAAGGCGGGCAGCGTGTTTGCGACGGGCAGGTGCCCGTTTTCGACACCGTCGAGGCCGCCGTGGCCGAGACCGGCGCCAACGTGTCAATCCTCTATGTCCCGGCCCGCTTTGCCCCACAGGCAATCATCGAAGCCGCCGACGCCGGACTGCCCTTGATCGTCTGCATCACCGAAGGCATTCCGGTGCAAGACATGATTCGAGTCAGCGCCCACCTGGCTCACAAACAGACCCGGCTGATCGGCCCCAACTGCCCCGGCCTGCTCTCACCCGGCAAATCCAACGTCGGCATCATCCCCGGTCATATCGCCATGCCCGGCGCAGTGGGCATTGTCTCGCGCTCCGGCACGTTGACCTACGAAGTCGTCTATGCGCTCACCGCGCGCGGCGTCGGCCAGAGCACGTGCGTCGGCATCGGCGGCGACCCGATCATCGGCGCCACCTTTGTCGAGATATTAAAGATGTTTGAGGCCGACCCCGAGACCGGGCAGGTGGTGTTGATCGGCGAGATCGGTGGCAACGCCGAGGAACAGGCGGCACAGTTTATCGCCGAACAAATGACCAAACCGGTCATCGCCTTTGTCGCCGGACGAACCGCGCCGCCGGGCAAACGGATGGGACATGCCGGCGCGATCATCCAGGGCGGCAGCGGGACCGCGTCAGCCAAAATTGCCGCCTTTGAGGCCGCCGGCGTTCGCGTCGCCGAACATCCCGAACAGGTCGCCGAGTGGGCGGCGGTTTTCCGGCCATAGAGCACAATCATCCGGGCAGGTTGGGTCTGCCGTTCGACAGGAAAAGTAATATGAAGATACAAAACATTCTTTTGTCGCTGCTGATGTCGTCATTGGCCGACGGGCGCACCACTCTTCAGCCGAACACAAGGGCGCTGCCCCAAAAATTCAGACGTGTTTTCTGCTGGGGCACACTGACAGATGAAGAGACGGCGAAAAAGTACAGCGAGATTGGCGTTACCGATATATGCGTCAACGATCGGAGCCAACTTGGGCTTGCCCTAAAATATGGGATAACTCCGTATTGCGGCGTATTCTCCCCGCATGGGAAACATGGTCAAGTGATGAGCCAGAAAGAGGAAGAACATTTTGCTTACATCAATACCCATGACCTTGAAGGGATGACCGAAGCCGAAAAAAAGAAAACAAGAGATCAACGCAGGATCGAAATGAAACATCGCTACGGAGGCGAGCCGGTCGCCACACTAGACACACTCAACAGCATTCGTATTCCTTGTTTCGTTAGCGATACCAACTATGAACGCTCAAAAAGCGCCATTGATGAAATTTGTTCGCGCGTTCAAGGGGTCAAGGGCATTTTCTTTGACTACCTGGGGTACTCGAACTTTAAGGGCTGTTACTGCCAGGACTGCCTGGAAGCATACGAAAAATATCGCGAGCAAAACAAACTGGGCGACAGTCAGAAAACCCGAGACGTGTTTTACCGCGATATGCTGGTTCAGTATTATAATGATATGATTGATTACGTGAAAAACAAGCGACCAGGATTCAAGGTGGTCATCCATGTATATCCAACGTTTCTCCCCGAACCGCTTTACGGAAACAGAACCAAGGCCGATTTCTGCGGCCAAACCGTCGCATGGTATTTTCCGTGGGCCAGTGAAAAAATCGCCAGGTACACCAGGATCACGATCGGCGATCAAAACAAGTATTTCCAAGACGTACAGGGTGTCCCATTTGTAGGACTCAACAGGAATCCGGGCAGCCTCTGGGTCAAAGACGCCGCCACCCTCGAGCAAGAACTCCAAGTCATCCTCGAGGCGGGAGGAGATATGCTCATGGTGTGCGACGGCAACGACATGATCAAACCGGAAATTTACCCGGTATTCAAAAAATTCTGCGGCAAAGGCTGACTCCCGTTTCGCCAATCTACAATTTTTGATTGTCCCCCTGGTTGCAGGGCAATTGCATCTAAATTATTTGGGCATGTTTCAAATGGGTTGGGCGTCTGTGGCATCGCCCTTTGTGGGTAGGTGGAGCAGCTGCTCCCGCCGGATCTGGCGATCCGGCGGCTGAACAAGCTGAACACGACCGGGTTCGCCATTTTGGGCCTGGATTTGGCAATCCAGGCCGAGCACAAAGCGAACGCCGGGTTGTTCCATCTGATGAAAAAGACAGACGGGCGATCTTGGGCCGATTTCCACGCAGCACTGCGATGGGACTTGCATCTGCGACCTGCCACAAGCATACATCGCCATTGACCCAACCAGTTTCTCATATTGCTGCTAAACTCCAACTGACCCTCATTATACCTGATTTTCGACCGATCACCTGTCTCACATATTACGACAAAGGGGACGAAAAAAAGCGGTGACGATCTGAATCGTCACCGCTTTTACAAATCAACAACAAAAAAAGGTTCTCCTGGCGATGACCTACTCTCCCAGGGGGCTGCCCCCCAAGTACCATCAGCGCTGGCGTGTTTAACGACCGGGTTCGGGATGGGACCGGGTTGGACCACGTCGCTCTAAACACCAAGAGAACCTTTTTATCAACCAAATTCGATTTGGCGCCTAAAAGCTGAATAGAATGTTACTCGAACAATTTCGTTCTTCTTACGTTAATGAATCAAGCCCTCGACCATTAGTACCACTTTGCTGAACACATTGCTGTGCTTACACACGTGGCCTATCTAACTGGTAGTCTTCCAGCGGTCTTACTCTCTTGACGAGATGGGGGATCTAATCTAGGGGCGAGTTTCCCACTTAGATGCTTTCAGCGGTTATCTCTGCCAGACTTGGCTACCCAGCGATGCATCTGGCGATACAACTGGCACACCAGCGGTCTGTCCACTCCGGTCTTCTCATACTAGGAGCAGCTCCCCGCAAATCCCCTACGCCCACAGCGGATAGAGACCGACCTGTCTCGCGACGGTCTGAACCCAGCTCGCGTGCCGCTTTAATGGGCGAACAGCCCAACCCTTGGGACCTGCTCCAGCCCCAGGATGCGACGAGCCGACATCGAGGTAGCGATCGAGGCCGTCGATATGAACTCTTGGGCCTCACCACTCTGTTATCCCCGGGGTAGCTTTTATCCGGTAAGCCACGGCCTTTCCACTCAGAGCCGTAGGATCACTAAGACCGACTTTCGTCTCTGCTCGGCATGTACGCCTCACAGTCAGGCTCCCTTATGCCTTTACACTCTACAGGTGGTTTCCATTCACCTTGAGGGAACCTTTGCGCACCTCCGTTACCTTTTCGGAGGTGACCGCCCCAGTCAAACTGCCCACCTGGCACTGTCCCCACGCCGGATGACGGTCGCAGGTTAGGGTCAAAACTTGATCAGGCTGGTATTTCAAGATCGGCTCCACCGAGGCTAGCGCCCCAGTTTCATTGCCTCCCAGCTATCCTACACAGAACAAGCCCTAACTCAATACCAAGCTACAGTAAAGCTCCACGGGGTCTTTTTGTCCCGCTGCGGGTAGACGGCATCTTTACCGTCAATTCAATTTCGCCGAGTCCCTCGTTGAGACAGTGCTTGAATCGTTACGCCATTCGTGCGGGTCGGAACTTACCCGACGAGGAATTTCGCTACCTTAGGACCGT
>CAYZYE010000045.1:0-2894 GCA_964481205.1 uncultured Anaerolineae bacterium
TTTTCTCTACGGGCAATGTGGAAACGAGACAAGATGATTTCGTGTAGCGAGAAGGGCAGCCGTCCTCGATAATGTACCATCCACTCGATCAGCAGGATGCCCAGCGCGGCCAGCGCCGGCCAGCGCCACCATTCGCGGCGACCGGCGGCGGCGTGAGGCTGCGCCGTCACCGGTTCTTCTCCCACCTCGATCCGGTCTTGCGGCGCGATCCGCGATTCCAGTTCGCTGAACAGGTTCACGGCGAAAGCGGCGTTGAGCGTCTCGTCTCCCCGTTTTTGTTCGACCCGATAAATGCCCGGTTTTTGCGTCTGAGCAAAGGGGACGGGTTTGTTGTCCTCGACGGCAAAAACCCATCGTTGGCCGCCGGGCGCAGTGACGACGATCTGGTCGACGCCCATCTGCGGGTGGATGAGCGCCGGCATGCCCGGCGCAAGTTGGTCGGGCACGTCGACGGCGCTGGTGGGGGCCAGCCAGTTGGCGAGGTTGGCGATCAGGATCGGGAAGGCGATTTGCAGCGGCAGGTCCGAGTGATGCAGGTCAAAGGTCAGGATGGCGATGCGTCGGCCGCCGGCCTCGCCGGCCAGCAGCAGCGGCCCGCCTTGGGCTTTGACCAGAACTTGGGCCCAGGGGGCGTCAATGTTTTGGGCGCGGGCGACGTGAATTTTGCTGAAATCGACGTAACGAAGCAATGCGTGATCGTGGTTGATGTGCAAAATGTCTGTGCCGGTCAGTACGCCGCTGACCCGGAACAGTTCCGTCGAGGCTGGTGGGGCGATGAATAGCAGGTTGCCCGTTGGGGGGATTTCGGCCGGCGCGATCCCGTCCAGGATATAGAGCGCCGGGGGCAGGGTTGGCTGCGAGATTTGGGCGTGGGTCAGGGTCTCGGTGATCTTGAGCGTGATCGCGTTCAAACGCGGCATCAGGCCGATTGCGCGTTCCAAAAAGGTGTTGCCCGGTGTGGCGAGCAAGACGGCGGCTTGCTTGTCGGGCGCGCGGACGGCCCAGGCGGTGTTGTCGATGTCCAGGGCGTCTTTGGGCAGGCGCGCGCGGATCTGTTGCGTGTCCAGCGGCAGGTCGTCGATGGCGATGCCTTGCTCGTCGCCGGGGTCAATGTCGAGTGTGCGCGCGTCGAACAGGATTTCACCGCCAGAGGTCGCCGTGGTGATGTAAATTTCGACCAGCGGCGCGGCGCGGCGGGTTCCGGGGTTGGCGATGCGGACAAAGGCTTGCGGGCCGTGCGCCCCGTCGCGCACGGCCAGGGCGGCGATGGCCAGGTTTTCGGCGCTGACGCCGGTGGGCACATAGCGGACGCTGCCGGGTACGGGTGGAAGCCTGGCGGGCAGGCCGCCGTCGGAGAGGATGAGGGTGCTGTTGCGCGTGGCCTGCTGCATGCTGGACGCGGCCAGGATGAACGCCGCTTCCCAATCGGCCTCGGCGTTTGAGACCTGGGCCTGGTCGAGCGCCTGGCGCAGCACCGATTTGTCGTTGGTCAGCGAGGCGAGGACGCGGGGCGCGCCGGCAACGGCGATCAGGGTCATGCTGTCGTTGGCGCCAAGCCCGTCGATGGCCTGGCGGGCGCGGGCGCGGGCCATTTCAAAACGGTTGGGCGACGCCCCCAGTTCGCCGACGTCGGTGGCTTGCATGCTGGCCGAGGCGTCGAGGAGGACGATGACGTGCCCCTGAAAGACCTGGGACGTTTCGCGGTAGGGTCGCGCCAGCGACAGGACCAGGAGCAAGAGCAGCAAGAGTTGGAGCAGCAAGAGCAGGTTGCGGCGCAATTTTTGCCAGGGCGCGTTGGCTTCGCGGTCCTGGAGTACCTGCTGCCAGAGAAAGGTGCTCGAGACGATTTTTTCTTCGCGGCGCAGTTTGAGCATGTACAGGATGGCGATCGGGATGCTCAGGGCGGCGAATGCCAGGGAGAGCGGCGCAAGGAGACCCATTAGGATGCGTCCTCGTTCCATACGCCAACGAGATCATGGTCGTTGGGGATGGCGTAACGGGTTCGGAGGGCGTCGGCGTTTTGTACCGGCATCCATCGCGCGTTCAGTCCTTCGGCCTGGGCGGCCAGATAAAAGTGGCACATGGCAATCCCTCCGTCCAGGCGATAGTAGGGCTTGCCCTCGCGCACGTTTCCTTTTTGGGGCGTGTTATAGACGGCGGCGATGACCGTTGACCCGCTGACGACAAAGTGCCAGGGTTGGGTGTTGGCCCAAGAGGGCGCGCGCCGGGTGTACTCGAAAATTTGGTTCCATCGCGGGTCAGGATTGCTCCAGGGCACGCTCCAGATGTCCTGGGAGACGATCTCGGCAATGGCTTTGCGTTTTCCCAGCAGGTTTGTGCCCCAACGTGTGAGCCGGCCAACGAGTTTGGCGGACGCCGAGTTGTCGGGGTAGCCCAGCGGTGTGAGGGCGATGATTCGTTCATCTCGCCCCAGGTCGGGAACCAGGTCGAGGAGCTGTTCTTGACCAAAGATGCCGCCGATCCAGCATGTGCCCAGGCCGAGGCTCGTGGCTGTGAGGATGAGTTGTTCCATGCAAAAGCCCATGTTTTCCATATACCCCGGACGGTCTTGGGATACGGCGATGATATAGTGCGGGGCGGTGGTAAACATGCCGGAAATGCCGGCCAGCCCGCTCAGTCGCCGGGCGATCACGCTGCCGTTCCAGACAATGTACCAGCGGATGTCAATGTTGGCGTACAGGGGGACGGCGTTTCTTCCGCCTTGGATGACCTGGTCGATGATTTCTTTGGGCAGCGGTTGTGTTTGGTATTTGCGAACGCTGTGGCGTTTTTCGATTGCCGCCGCCAATTTGGCGGCGGCGAGTGTGCTTGCCAGCGGCATATATGTGTGTGGCTCCTTTTCCCAGATTAGTTCAATTGCTTGCTCCCGCCGG
>CAYZYE010000045.1:2994-5458 GCA_964481205.1 uncultured Anaerolineae bacterium
GCCGGATCGCCAGATCCGGCGGGAGCACAAGCTGGATACGCCCGGTTTCGTCGTTTTGCACAACTGCGCGTCTGTTCTCGATGCTCTAGTTCCTGGCGCTCTTTGCGGTTGGCGGGTGCGCCGGGAGCTTTTTTTCAGCACGCTCCTGGTACTAGTATGGTGCGTTGCGTATGACGACGGGCAAATAGATGTTGGTTTCTTGCGGTTCAAAGAACAAGCCCTTGTTGTTGCTATAGCTGACGTTGCCGGATTGGTCGACGGCCTGGATGATGTATTGTACCTGGTCGCTGCCGCCGGTGTCAATGTCGTATACCCAGGTGTCAGACGAGTCCTGGTTCATCTCGACGGTGTGCCAGACGCCGTCATCCAACCGGTACGTACACCACACGCTGTCGATGCCAGATTCGTCGTCGCTGGCCTTGACCGAGACGTGGGCGGCATTGTTGGCTATTGCGATCTCGGTGTCCCAGATCGACGGCGGGGTATAGTCTGCGCTGTCGGTATAGTATACGCGGACGGTTAGCTCGGTGTATAGCTTTTCGAGTTCTTGCGTCGCGTGGTACTGGCCGGGGACGATGACCAGGGTGTCGGTGTCGCCAAGGCGGTTGATGGCAATGATGTTGATTGGGTACCAGCCGGCATAGTCGAAATCCGGCTCTGTGCCCGACGTGTCGGTGACGACGGCAGCGATCACCGGGTCGAAACTGGTATAGGTGATCGCTTGTGTGCTAATGATGACGACGCCATGAGCGGCCATGCCCGGCTGCGGTGGCGTCAGTTCTTCGATCACGAGCGGCTGGATCGGTCGTCCGGTGCTGGTTTGTGCTGTTCCATAGCTCTTTTCGGTAAAATATGTGCCCCAACCGATGTCGTGTGGCTCAAAGTAGAAGGAAAAGTGAATGTCCGTCGTCGAAACGCCGCTGGCGGTGACGCCGGCGCTTTGCACCATGCTTTGCGCAAACGGCCCGCCGACCGGTTTGGGATCCGGCACCGAGACGTGATACATCGGCAGGCCGTACAGCGTGGATTCGATCATTACTTTTTCGTCATAGATGCTGAACCCGCCACTGGGCGCGCTGCTGACATAGCGTTGCTTGGCGTTCAGCAGCGCTTCTCCAACCGGCATATTGGCCCGGCTGCCCAACTCTTGGGCAAAATAATACAAGAGTTTTTCCGAATAACCGATCTCGGTCGTGTCGCCCAACCCATAGCCGGTGTTGCCGATAAAGGCATTTGTCGGGTACAGGCCAAAGGCCTGGGCAAAGTCGAGCGCCGTTGTCGCGTCGGCGCTGTGCGCGTCGGGCACGCTATAGCCCGAGTGGCAGCCGACCGACCACTGGACGGTAAAAGCCGGATTATGAGTATAGTTGCCCAACTCGTTGCTTTTGACCGGCCCGCCGCTCTCGTCGGCGGGGATGGCGGCATGGTGTTCAAAGTGGGCGTTGAGCGAGACGAGCTGCTGCTTGTCGGTGCCGTCTAGCCAGAGCGTTCTGAGCTGGTCCGCGTCCCAGGTATCGTTGATCAAGGGGGAATCGGTCAACCCCACGTATTCCATCCATTGGCTGGTCGCTGTGGCGCTGTCGGACAAAAAGTCATAGCCGCTGACCATCGAGTGGCTGGGTGAGAGACCCATCCAGCCTTGGGACAGGTACTGGTTGACTGCGGCCTGGATGTCGGCGGGCGCTTCGACCAGCCGTCCCACGGCCAGATCGGGGATGCTGAGATAGTGGCCGTGCCAGTATTTGCGGCTGTCAACGTCGCCGTAATAATTGTCGGTGAGCAGGTAGCCCCAGCCCAGCGCCGACCACGTCGAGTTATAGTTTTTGAGCCGGGCCGAGGGCAGGTACTGGCGTTCGTTGGCATACGCCGAGAGGTCGGCGACGCGGTAAAAGGGGATGATGCTGTCGTCGCCAACGATGATGATGTATTTTGTGTTGGTATAGGTATAGTTTACGGCCGGGGAGATGATATAGTCGTAAATGGCCTGGGCGACCTTGTTGGCGGCGTATGGGTTGCAGGCGTCGGCGTCCCATTGATTGTATTGCATGGACACAATGTTGTCCACGGCATAGATGACGCCGTTGACCGTCGAATCGTCGGCCAACAGTTTGAGGGTGTTCGACAAAGCATTGGTATCGGTATAGCCATAGGTATAGTCCATGCGCCGTTTGTTGAACAAGATCAATGTATCGATCTGATCATTGGACAGCCAGGAGGGTTGGTAAAAAGAGGTCGGAACGGCGACCTGGTAAGGAAAGGTGGCGGTGCAAGGTGGAAAGTCCTGGAAGGAATAGGCGGTGGCTCGCAAGCCGTAGGATCGATTGGGGGCGTGGGCGCCGTTGTTGCCGACGACGACGATATAGTACCATCCCGGCGCCGGCGCGACGGCGACGGCGATCTCGTCGGCGGAACCGGGGTTGGCCGAGATGGCGCTCATTTTGCCGATGGCGCTCATTTTGCCGAT
>CAYZYE010000045.1:5558-22326 GCA_964481205.1 uncultured Anaerolineae bacterium
TTTTGCCGATGGCGCTCATTTTGCCGATCGCGCTCATTTTGCCGATCGCGCTCATCTTGCCCGTCGCGTCAATGTTGGCGTCGTCTTGCACGTCGCCGGGCAGGGCGTCGCCGTCCAGTTGAGGGTCGCAGGCCAGGTCGTAAAAGACGGCCACGTCATAGTCGCCGGGCAGCATCCCCAGGCTGACGGTCAGGATCGATGGGGCGCTGAGGTAGACCTTGTACCAGTCGATGTCGTCCTCGTGATCGATGGTCGCCAGATTGACGTCGCCCAGTTGGATTTCGGCGGCGATGGCTGCGCCGTCGTTGGGTTCAAAGTCGTCGTCGCTGCTGCCGGCCGGGCGCTTGACTCTTTCATTGACAATGACGACAAAGTCGTTTTCGCTGCTTGTAACCTGGGCGGAACCGTAAAAGGGGGAGGGCAGTTCGGCGATGGTATCGAGCGCGATGTATGCGGTTTCTCCCGGTCCCAGGTCGATGATGTCGAGTGTATGAACCAGCGCGCCGCCCAAATCATAAAGCAAGATGGTACAATCATGGGCATCGTACTCGGCGTTTTGGACGATGATGTCGCTGGTGGCGATGGCATTGTTGACCAGGCGCGGCAGGATAAAGTTGTCGTCGGCCAGGGGCGGCTGGTAAGAGTTGAGGACGATGTTGGCAGCTTGTTCCTCGTAAGCCACCACCTCCATCTGTTCGCCACGGGGGTCGATCCAGGCCGAATCAATTGTTCTGTCCGGCAGGATCAAGGGATATGGCCCCTCCAACTGATTTTGGCGCAAAACGCTGGTTGTTTCTCTCATGCCCGTCGATGGGTAGGTGATGACGGCCGTGCCCTGCAAGGGTTCTGTTTGCAGGATCCAAAACTCGCTGTTCCAGCCGCCATAGTTTCGAAAGACGACGGGCAGGTGCCAGTTTCGCGGCGACCATAGCGGGTTGTGCAGATAGGCGGCCCCGCGCTCGTCGGTTGCATCCCAGTCGACGACGACGACGTGGATGGGTTGGGTGGCCGAAACCACCGCCGAGCCGACGAATCCGTCGGGCAAAGCGGACAGCCAGAATTTTGCGCTCAAGCGGCGTGTCGCTTGCGCCGGGATCGTTTTGGGCGCGGTGGACAGAGGTCTTCCGTCTTGATCATAGAATTGCACCACGAGGTCTACGGTGGAGGTTGGGCTGCTGTTCATAATGATCAGCGATGTATTGAGGTTTCCTTTATGCACGGCCGGGATATGGTGTTTGTATGCGGGCGATGTCGCGCCAATGTAGCTCATCAGGCCGTCGCCGGACATGTCGTTGTTGATGACGCGAACCGTGGCGGCGACGGCGTGATTCGATGGCAGGTTGACCTGGATGTGCGCGCTGCCAATAAAGTCGTCCGGCAGGCTGGACATTGTTCTTTGAACGTAAATATGACTGCCCATATGTGGAATAGTGTCGGTGATGGTGTGTAGCAATGCGCCGGTCAGGTCGTAAAATTTGATCGTCAGGGCGACGGGATCGCTCAAGTAACTAGAGTCAAAAGCGGTGAGGTGAATGACCGTCGACCAGCCGCCGTCATTGCGGGCGATATAAGGCAGATCGGCAAAGTGCGCATACACGACGCCGGGGTACTTGGCGCCATAGATTCGCGTCACGCCTTGCGCCTGGATGGAAGCGGGAATGGCCGAGTTTTGGTTTGCGCCGGCCAGAGCGCGGCTCAACTCGATGGGCTGCGCTTGTTTTGGCGTGGCTTGTATCTGTGGGCCGTTGAGCAAGAGCAGTGCGAGCAAGAGCAAGGGAACGCCAAGGGTGAGTAGAGACAAGATCCATTTGGTGGTTGATTTTTTTTCCATCACAGTACTCCTTTTTTTTTCCCCCCCAGCGAAAAATGTTGGTTACTCGAGACCGGCCAGGTCTTGTTCGACCAGCTCGACGTCGAGGCTGGCTTCCAGCGACTCGAACAGCGTTTTGGCCTGCCGCCATGTTTTTTGCGCCTGCGTTGGTTGTCCCTGTCTGCGCTGCAAGCGGCCGAGTTGGGCCAACGTGCAGCTTTTTTCGTAACGGTCGTCCAACTCGTCGGCCAGCGCCAAACTGTGGCCGAGGTGTTCTTGCGCCAGGTCGAGATCGCCTTGCGCCAGATAGATCGAGCCGAGCACGCGGCGGGTGGCGCATTCATCGCTCTTGAGTCCCTGATCGATGGCGTATTGGAGCGATTTCGCGGCAAAGGTCAGCGCCCGGTCGATCTGCCCTTGCTGCAAGGCGATCTGGGCGCGGTAGCGCGACGTTTCGGCCACAAAATCCTCAGAGGGGATTTGGGCCAGGAGGGTTTCGCTTTGTTCCAGGTGCTGCGTGGCTTGCGTCAGGTTGCCCAGGCGCAAATAGATCGCGCCCAGGTTGTTGTGCGCCAGTCCCTCGCCATAGGTCACGCCCAATTCTTCCCAGACCTGCAAACTGCGTCGGCAGTAGACAATGGCTTGTTCAAGCTGCCCCATGATGCGATAATTATCGCCGATATTGATCGCCAGGACGCCCTGACCGTATACGTCGCCGACACGTTCCTTGATCGTCATCCCTTTGAGATAATGGTCGGTGGCGACTGTCCAATCGTATTTGGCCGAATAAGCATTGCCCAGCGAGATGTGCGCCTGCCCTTGCCCGACAATGTCTTCCAGTTCCTGGTAGATGTTTAGGCTGCGTTGCGCAAACTCGACTGCCTGCTCGTTCTCGCCCAGGCGACGGTAAATCTCGCTCATCAAGTGCGCCGCATGGGCCGTCTCGTGGGCGTATTCGGGGTCGCGCTCGTTGGAGGTGATCTGGATCGCCTGCTCGCACCAGCGGATCGCTTCAGGGTTGTTGCCCTGACGGTGGTGAATGCCGGCGCGCAGCAAGTAGAGGCGGGCGGTTTCGATACAGTCGGCCGCGCCCAACAGCCGCAGCCCGTGGTTGACCCATTCGAGGGTGGTGTCGTATTCGCCCCGGTACTCGTAGATATGCCCCGTTTTGCGACACAATTCGGCGCGATAGCGCTGTGTTTCGAGCGACGGCGGCATTTGCTCCAACATTGACCGCGCCTGGGCATAGCTTTCCAGCGACTCGTCGTACTGCCCGGTCAGCTCAAAGGCGTCGCCCAGTCCCTCGTGGGCCACAATCTGCTCGGCTTGACTGTCGGGCAAGTGTTGGGCCACCGCCAACACCTGTTTGTAGCGGTGAATGGCGTCCTGGTTGGCATAGACCGCTTGCGCCCGCCCGGCGGCTTTGATGTGATAGACCAGCGCCTGCGGCCAGGCCTCGGCCAGCGTATAGTGGTCGGCCAGAACCTCGAGATATTCGCCAACCTGGGCATCGCGCTGTGTTTCGATGGTTTGGGCAATTTTGCAGTGCAGTTCGCGCCGTTCGGCGTAGAGCAGGCTTTCATAAGCTACTTCGCGCGTCATCACGTGCCGGTACAGGTAGGCCAATTCGGCCGCGCTGGCGCGATCGCTGCCGGGCGCGTGGTCGAGAATTTCTTTTTCGACCAGCTCGATCAAGTGGGCGGCCATTTCTTGGGTGTTGGTCTGGTAAGGATAGATCGATTGCAGCAGCCATTGCTGGAACGCGCGGCCGATCGCCGAGGCTACTTTGAGCATATTGCGGCTTTGTTCATCCAATCGATCCAGGCGGCTGAGGATGACGCGGCTGACGGTGTCTGGCACCTGCACCCGGTCCAGATCGGTCTGGGCGCGATAGACGCCGCTCGCGGCGTCATACGATAAATAGTTTTCGATCAGCGCGTGGGCCATTTCGACGACAAAGAGCGGGTTGCCCTGCGCGTTTTTCAGGATCACCTGCTTGAGCCGGGGCGGGATTTCGGGTTCGGTTGGCAGCTGGCTATTGAGCAGTTCGAGGCTGCTGGCCTGGGAGAGCGTTTTCAGGGTGATCGACGTATAGTTGTCTTGTTTGGTAACGCGCAAGTCGATGGGTTCTTCGGGGCGGTAGGTGACGCCGATCAGGAGCGGCCGCGACCGGATGTGCGACGCCACATAGTTGAGCAGTTCGAGTGAAACCTGGTCGATCCATTGCAGGTCGTCAATGATCAACAGCGTGGGATGGTACGCGGCCGCGGTGGAGATCAGGCTGGCGACGATGCGCCGTAAATTTTGTTGGCGCAGTTTGGGATCCAACGATCTGAGCAGGTCGCTTTCCGGCATGGGCACGCCCAGCAGGTTGGCGACGAGCGCGGCCCAGTCGAGCCATTCCGGGTTGGCCGCGGTCAGCCGCGTCACGATCTTTTCGCGGCGTTCTTGCTCCGAGTCTTGTTCACTCAGCCCAAAGAGATCGCGCAAGATGGTGATCCACGGCGCATACGGCGTGTGCCGGCCATAGGACAGACAGCCGGCAAACAAGACATGGCCTCCTTGCTGCGTCCAATAATCAAGCAGTTCCTCGGTGATCCGCGACTTGCCCATGCCCATTTCGCCATGGATGTCCAGGATGCGGCAGGCGCCGTCGAGTGTCTGGCGGGCCGTGCGTTGGATCGTTTGCCACTCCTCGTCGCGCCCGATCAGCGGCGAGCGGTGGATGGCCTCGCCCTGTTGCCGGCGGTTGGTGACGCCCTGCACCCGATAATTGGGCACCGGTTTGCTTTTGCCTTTGACTTTGACCGGGGTTTGTTCGTGCAGGCGGAAGCGTTTGCCCACCTGCGCCGCGGTGCTCTGGCTGATCAGAATCTGGTCTTCTTGCGCCGCCGACATGAGCCGGGCGGTGAGGTTGACTTCGTCGCCCATGACCGAATATTCGTGCCGCGTTTCCGAGCCGACGTTGCCGGCAAAGACGCGCCCGCTGTTGATGCCGATGCGCTGTTTGAGCGCAAAGGCGCCGGCCGATGTTTCCAGGTTGGCAAAGGTCTGCATTTTGGCCTGCATCTCCCACGCCGCGCGCACGGCGCGCTCAGGGTCATCGACGTGGGCGCGCGGTGCGCCAAACAGGGCCATGATCCGGTGTCCAACCACATAGCTGTCCACTTTGTCGATCACGCCATCGTAGCGGTGGATGATTTTTTGCATTTCGGTGAAATGGGCGTTGAGGATGCCCGTGATCTCGGCGCTGCGGCTCGGCCCCAGCGCGCGGATGATCTCTTCGATGCCGTAAAAGTTGGCAAAAATGGTCGTCACCGGGCGAAATTCGCCGCGTTCTCGCGCGGCCATGTGCGCCGGGTCAAAGCGCAGCAGGTCGAGCAGGCCGGGGGGCAGAAAAGGCGCCAGCGCGTCGAGGCAGGTGGTCAGCGTTTGCAGGCGCTCGATCTGTGACGCCAGGTCGCGTCCTCCTGACTGCGGCAAGGTGATGGCCGGCGGCGCACTGGTGCAGGTCTGGTTGTGGTCACGGACGTGCGTCACCTGGTAGCAGCCGTCGCGCAAGTCGCCGGTTTGCACCCAGGGTTTGACCGCGCGGTAGGTCAGTTCGTCGATAAATATCTCGCCGCCTTCGGCCTGGTCTTCGGCGTGCGCCATGTTGGCCAGCGCCTCGCCCATCACCGTGTACTCCATCTTGTCGACGGTGCCCAGGTTGGCGGTGAACAGCGGCCCGGAGCCGAGGCCGACGGTCATTTTCAGGCGGAATGTCTCGCCAAAAGCCTCGACCTCGCTGAAACGGGCGATGGCCTCTTGCATTTGCGCGGCGGCGCGGACGGCGTTGAGGGCGTGGTCGAGTGTGTCGGGGTCGTCGTCGCCGAAAAAGGCGACCAGCATGGCGTCGCCGCCGAATTTGAGCAAATCTCCGCCCTGGCAGGCGGTGATTTCGAGCAAGCGCGTGAAATAGTCGCCGACAATGTTGGTGATCTTTTCGGCGCCTTTTTCTCCTTGTTGGGACAGTCGCTCCGACATGGCCGTAAAGCCGGAAATGTCGGTAAACATTATTGTCGCCTCACGAAAGCGGCCGCTGACCTGTCCCGGTTTGGGGTCGATCAGCTGTTCATTGACCAGGTAGCGCGGCAAATAAGTCGAAACGGCGCGCAGCAGCGCGTTCAGGTGCGCCACGCAAGGCCGGATCGTGGCCGGGCCGGGTTGGCTCAACAATGCCTGCAACGACTGTCCGGGCAGGTAGCGGTCGAGATGATCTTGGAGCGCAGCGAGGCGGGAATGGGTTTGGGTACGCATCGAATGTCCTAACCTGGATCAACCAGAATCAATTAAAAGGCCGGGTAGCGGACTTGTTTACGGCCTACCGGGCAAGGGGCGTGCAGCAAGCCGTTTTGGCTCTTTGGAACCTGGCGTGATTCCGCTCCAAGGGGATTGCCAAATCCCCGTCTTGTGTGTCGCGGCGTTGCCGTCCTTGATGTGGTTCGGGTTACGGCTGCTGGGGCGAGTTCCAGAATTTCAATTATCCCAGCCTGCTCGGCCTGGATTGCCAGACCCGGCGAGAGTAACGTGGGATGGTTATTTTGGAAACGCCCGATCTCGTCATCCTGTGTTTTTCACCAGACACACCCATGTTTTCCATTATACCACGAAATCTGGCGTGAGGACATGTTTGTCGGCGAAATCAGGTGCATTTCAGCCTGGGGACAGGTTTGCCGTCGCGTGGCAGTGCAGGTCTTGCCTGGATGCCCGATGAACGGTATAATGGACTCATCATTGGATTCGATTGGAGGGAATGTCTGACCGTGATGACCTGGCCGGTGGCTTTTTCCCATCCCTGGTATCTGCTTGGCTGGCTCTTGCTTGCGCCGATCGTCTGGCTGTGGTGGTTGGGGCGTCATCCCTTTCGCCGCTGGCGAGATGGGATCAGTTTGACGCTGCGCATTGCTATTTTGCTGTTACTGGTGTCGAGCATCGCCGGTATGCAGTGGGTGCGCGCCAGCGACGAGTTGGCCGTTGTCTTTTTGCTCGATGTGTCCGACAGCATCGACGCTCAGGCGCGCCAGCAGGCGGTGGATTTTGTCCGTGCGGCGTTGGCCGAGATGTCGCCCGATGACCGTGCGGCGTTGGTGCTTTTCGGCGCCGATGCGTTGGTTGAGCGCCCGCTGTCGCAGGCTCAAGAGCTGGGCAATCTGCTCTCGATCCCGGCGACGGGGCATACCGACATTGGCGAGGCGGTGCGCCTGGGTTTGGCGCT
The DNA here is from genome assembly GCA_964481205.1 of uncultured Anaerolineae bacterium. Lineage (GTDB taxonomy): Bacteria > Chloroflexota > Anaerolineae > JAFGEY01 > JAFGEY01 > CAYRXM01. Next base: position 12,626 of record CAYZYE010000045.1, read on the forward strand.
GCTGCCGGCGACGGCGCAGCGGCGGTTGGTGCTGCTTTCCGACGGGGTGGGCAATGTGCCCGGCGCCGAGGTGGCGGCGCAGTTGGCCGCGGCCGGCGGCGTCGAGTTGGATGCCGTGTCTTTGCCCGTGCGCGGCGGCGACGAGGCGTCGATCGATGCGCTCGAGGTTCCTTCGGTGCTTTATGAAGGTGAGCAGTTTAGCGTCGTCGTCCGCGTGCAGAGCCGGGTGGCGCAGCGCGCCTTGCTCCGGCTTTATGCCGATCAGACCTTGATCATTGAGCAAGATGTGCTGCTGGACGCGGGTCTCAACTCGTTTCTGTTCGACCTCAATGCGACCGAGGCGGGGTTCAGCACGTTTACGGCGCATTTGCTTCCCGAAAAGGACGTATTTTATCAAAACAATGTCCTGGGCGCGTTCTCGATGGTGCGCGGCGCGCCGCGTGTCCTGGTTGTCGCCCGCGCAGAATACCGCGAGGAGGAGGGCGGGCCAATCGTCGATGAGGGCGAGGCGCTGGTGCGCGCGCTGGGCAGCGTCGGGTTGCAGGTTGAGCGGTTGACGCCGCCTTATATGCCCGCCGATCTGGCTTCGCTGGGCGAATACGCGACTGTGGTGTTGGTCAATGTGCCGGCGACCGCGTTGTCTCCGCGACAGATGGCGCTGCTGCAAAGCTATGTCCGCGATTTGGGGCGCGGTTTGGTGTGTATCGGCGGCGAGGACAGTTATGGCGTGGGCGGTTATTTCAAGACGCCGTTGGAAGAGACGCTGCCCATCGAGATGACGATCAAGGACAAGGAGCGCATGCCGCCGCTGGCGATCGTCTTTGTGATCGACAAGTCGGGGAGTATGGATATGGCGGCCAGTACGGGCGCCCCGCGCAAGATCGACCTGGCCAAAGAGGCGGTGATTCGCTCGCTCGAGCTGCTCAACGATGGCGATCAGGTTGGCGTGATTGGGTTCGAGGAATCGGCCAAGTGGGTGTGGCCGCTTGCGCCGCTGGCCGACATTGGCGCGGTGCAAAAGCAGGTCATGACCATGCGCGGCGGCGGCGGTACCAACATCCACGCCGGGCTGGCGGCGGCGGTCAAGGCGCTGCAAGGGAGCGACGCCCGGCTCAAACATGTCATTGTTCTCACCGACGGCGGGGCCAGTCAGGAGGGGTTGACCGAGTTGGCGATGCGTCTCAGAGCGATGGATGGCACGCTGTCGACGGTGGGGATCGGCCAGGATGCGGCGGCTTTTTTGCGCCAGTTGGCCCTCGACGGCGGCGGGCGGTATCATTATACCGACAATCCGTCGACCATTCCGCAGATTTTTGCCCAGGAAACAATGTTGGCGCAGCGGGCTTATATCGTCGAGGAGACCTTTTACCCGGCGCTGTCCGGTCATAGCCCCATTCTCGACGGCATCGAGGCTGTGCCGGCCTTGTACGGTTATGTCGCCGCTTCGCCCAAGCCGGCCGCGCAGGTGGTTTTGGTCTCGAACCAGCAGGATCCGTTGCTGGCGCAGTGGCAGTATGGCTTGGGCCGCGCCGTGGCCTGGACTTCTGACGCCAAGGGCAAATGGGCCAAGTCTTGGGTCGGCTGGGAACAGTTTCCGCGTTTTTGGGCGCAGGCGGTGCGATGGACGATCGTCGACCGGCAGGAGGGCGATCTGGAGACGCAGATCAATGACGATGGTGAACAGGCGCGCATTGTCGTGGATGTGGTTGGCGAGCAGGGCGAGTACGGCAATGCGCTCGAGATGGAGGCGGATTTGATCTCGCCTTCGCTGGAACGGGTGCAGGTTGTGCTGCGACAGACCGCGCCGGGGCGTTACGAGGGCGTGTTTTCGCCAGAGCAGGAGGGTGTGTACCTGGTGCGCGTCGCCGGAACGCGGGCCGGGGAGACGGCGTTGACCCAGATCACGGGTTTTGTGCGCACCTATTCGCCCGAGTATCGCGTGTACGCGGCCGGGGCGTCTGGCGCTGACGAGGCGTTGCTGCGCCGGTTGACCGAGGCCGGACATGGCGATCTGTTGACCGACCCGGCGCGGGTGTTTCGGCATGACAACAAGGTGGTGCGCACTTTTACCGATGTTTGGCCGTGGCTGTTGAGTGTGGCCGTGTGCCTGTTGCCGCTCGACATTGGCGTGCGGCGGGTGACGGTCGATTGGGGCGATCTGCGCCGCGCCTGGCGCAAAGCGCGGGGGCGGTTGCGCCGCCCGGCGGCCGAGCGGGCGCCGGCGGAACCGCGTCTGTCGCGTCTGATGGCGGCCAAGTCTGCGGCGCGGGCCGAGGTCGACGCCGAGGCCGAGGCCCGGCCTGCGGTCGAGCCGCTTTCTGCCGCCCAAGTGGCGCCGACCGCCGCCGAGGCGGCGCAAGTTGCGGCGCAAGTTGCGGCAAAAGTTGCGCCGGAAGCAGTGACGCCGCCGGCGGGTGATGCTTTGGAGTCGATGACCTCGCGCTTGTTGGCGGCCAAGCGTCGCGCACGTGATAAAGGAGAGCGAGAACGCTGATACGTGATGGATATTTATGAACATGTTTCTGATGAAATTGACGAGGCGTTGGCTTTTCGCAACGCCATTTTCGGTTATATCAGTCTCGATCAATGGCAGGCGATGGGTTGTACGGCGGTGACTGCGCGGGAGGATGGGCAGTTGGTGGGTTTTATCCCGCTGCAATTTCGGGAGCAGCGCCTCCGGCCGGGGGTGACGATTCCGGTGGTGTACGAGAATGCCGTGGGGGTGGCCGAGGGGATGCGCGGGCGCGGGGTCGGTTCGCAGATGATCGATGCCGCTGCCGGTTTGATCCAGGATCGGGTGGACGCGCTGATGGTCATTCGCAGCGACGAACGGTCGCGGGGGTATCGTTTTTATCGCCAGACCGGGCATAGCGATGTGTCTTATATGCGCAGTTGGATGCTGCTGCCAGAGGATGCGCGGCCGTCCTCGGGCACGGACGCGATTGCGATCGTTGATCGCGCGCAGTGGGTGGCGTTGGAGGCGCAGTTGTTGGCTTTGTACGAGCGGCGGTATGGGCGCTTTGGCGGCGCGCGGCAGCGCTGCCCCGGTTACTGGGCCATGGTTTTCGATGGGCATGTCTATCGCGCGCGGCGGTGGGTGTTGGCGGTCGAGCGGGACGGGGCGGGGCGTGTGTCGGGGTATATGGTTGCGGCGTATGGGCGCTGGCAGGATAGCCGGGATGTGAGTGTGTACGAGGTGGTTGGTCAGGACGACGCCGTGGTCGAGCGTTTGCTGCGCTATGCTTCTCAACTCGGCGCAAGCGGGGCGGTCGATGTTCCAGATATTTCTTTGGCTAATCCGGTGCAAAAGTTGCTGCGCCGGCTCGGTTTTCGGGCGCACGATACGTCGCCGCACATTATGGCCCGTGTTTTGCGCCCCGACCGCATTTTTGGGCGTCTGGCCGCCGGTTCGGGGCTGCGCGATTCGCTGTCGCTGGCCGTTCACACGCCGCATCGATCGCTGGCGGTGAACGAGCCGTTGAATCCCAAGTACAGCGTGTTGCTGGAGACCAAGGAAAGCCTGCTGGCGCGGCTTTTTTTGTGCCGTCTGGATTTGGAGGCGGCGGTCGAGATGGAGATGGTGCGTTGGAATGTGCGCGATTCTGGCCTGGCGCGCGAGCTGTATCGCGTTTTTGCGTTTGCCGATTGGGTGCAGTGGTACACGGATTATGTATGAGTCGCAGATCGTCTCGTTGGAACAGTCGGTCAAACAGGCCGAAGCGGCGTTGTTCGAGCGCCAGGCCGAGTTGGCCGAGTTGCGCGCGACGTTGGCCGCTTTCGAGCGCGAGTACGAGGCGCTAATCGGCGCCAAGCTGGCCGATTTGGAACGGATCGAGTTGCAGGTTGAGGATTGCCAACAACGGCTCGAGGCGCACCGGCTTTGGGGGCGTCTGGGCGCGGCCGGGGCGTTTGGCGACCGGGCTGCGCGCGAGGGGTCGCCGGCGCGTTCTTTTTCGTTTGCCGAGTTTGCCCAAGAACTGGTTTCAGAATTGGGCGTCCAACCGTCGTCGCCGGAACAGGCGGAACAGATCAAAAAGTTGTATCGCCAGTTGTGCCGGCGCTTTCACCCCGATTTAGCCAGTGACGAGGCGGATCTCGTTTGCCGGACGGATATGATGTTGCAGATCAATGCGGCGTATGAGGCGTTGGATTTGGACGGTCTGGTTTTGTTGGCCGGGCGTCCCGACTGCGACGAGGTTTCGGCCGAGGATGTCGCCAGGCAGCGGCTTGGATCGCTGCGCGTTCGGTTGCAGGACCTTGGGCAGCAGTTGGATCGCGTCGAGTACGAGATTGGCGAGTTGATGCGCGGCGATTTGATGGATCTGAGCTTGCAGGCCAAGTTGTTGCGTCGGGAGGGGCGTGATTTGTTGGCCGAGATGGCCGCCGACGTCGACGCCGAGTTGGCGGCCAAACGGGGCGAGCTGGATGCGCTCAAGGCGCAGATGCAGGAACGGGGCATCGAATGGGAGGTGTGATCGGCGTTGTTGTTTTTCCTCACTTGAGCTTGCGCGTGCCATAGCGCAGTTTTTTCGTCCCCTCGACCGACATTTGTCCCTCTTTTTCCATCAATTCGGCCTCGACGAGCATGGTTTGTCCCAGGTCTGTTTGTCCCATTTCGATCAGCCGCTCTCCGGCCAGGCGCAGTCGCCGTGTTGCGCCGGCAATGTTGCCGCGATCGGCCTCTTGAAGCGCCTGGTTTTGCAGTTTGTACGCGCTGACCTGGTGTACGGCCAACATCAGGCGGGCGTTGTTTTGTTTGGTCTGGCTGGTACGCTCGGTGTAGCGTACCAGCACGTTTTCGCTGCCCAGGGGCTGTGTTTGCTGGCCGCCGGCGGCGCGACCGTGCAGCGTGAGTTGGGCCAGCCGGTAGCTGCCTGCCGGGCGGGGGGGGACGACCAGCTCGATCAGTAGCGACGGCGGGGCCGCGGCCTGCAAGTCGCCGAGGTTGATGGCGCCGTTTTCGACGTTTAGCGCCGAGATCGTCGGTGTGACGCGGTGTACGCGGCGCAGGGTCACGTCGGCGGGCAGGTTGAGCGACAGGGACAGGTCGCGCCAGGTGACCGACTTGATCTGGGCCAGTTCCTGCCGGAACAGGTCGGGTATCTCGTGCGGCTCGTTGGCAAAATAGGCGTTGCCGCCGCTGACATCGGCCAGCGAGATCAGCAACTCTTGGTTAAAGTCCAGCCCCAGGCCCATCGTGCTGACGACGATGCCTTGTTTTTTGGCCTCGCGCGTCTGGACATAGCACTCGTGTTCGTCCAGCGTATAGCCGTCGGTGATGACGAGCATGCGGTTGACGCGCTGCGGTGATAGTGCGGCGCGCATTTGTTCGATTCCTTTGTGCATGCCGCGCGCGATATAGGTCTCGTCGCCCAGGTCGACTTGGGCCAACCTGGCAATGGCTTTGTGTAGCGAGGATGTCTGCGCGCCGGACAGGCAGCGTACCATCGACAGCGCGTCTTGGGCAAAGGCGACCAGTGAAAAGCGGTCGGTGGGTTGGAGCCAGTCGGCGACGATGGTTAGCGCTTGTTTGGTCAAGTCCATGTTGCTAGAGGCGTCGACTCTGGTGTGTTTGGGCACCTCGATTTGCCACACGGTGACGCCGTCGACGGTGACTTGTTTGGCCATGCCTTTGCGGCGCAGTTCTAGAAACTGTTGGTCGCTGAGGATGGGGATCGACATTGAGCGGCTGGCGTCGACGATGAGGCCGAGGTTGAGTGGCGCGGTGGGGGACTGGGTTTGCTCCGGTTCGATCTCGATCAGGGCGTAAACCAGGTGTCGCTGTTTGGTGACGGGGATGAATGGGTTGGTGGTACAGGTCAGGTGCATGATTGCTCCCGGTATGAATCGAGCGGTTTGCCACATTTTGGGCAAACTATTTCGTACCAACTGAATGGCTGCCCGCAGATGCATGTCCAGCGTGCGGCTTGTTCCACGAGCCACGGCTCTATGTCTTTACGTTGGATGTCTTCAAGTTGTTCCAAAATGGGTAAATGATGCGCGCGTCCGTCGGTTTGAAAGGCGATCAGCCGGGGGCAGGGGAATTCGGCGCTTTTGGCGCAATGGGCAAGACCTTGATGATCGGCGCAGGCGCGAATGGCGCATTCGGAGCAACCAGGGTGGCAGTATAGTTGATTGGAGCGGCAGCCCCGGCAGGTGAATTTTGTCAACGGGCGGTCGCCGCGAAATTCGGGGCGGAGCAGGTGCTGTCCGTCGGGAAATGAGGCGCGATAGTGGGGGCATGCGCCGCAGTACAGGCCGCAGACGGCGACAAGATTTTTTGTTTTCATAGCGATTTGTTCTTGTCCGGTAGTTTTTGGTGTTCGTTCAAGTAGGCTTGCAAAAGTCGGGTTTCTGCCAAGGCCGGTGAGTAGGTCTGGGGGAGCACGACGTATTCGACTGACAGCGGGCCGACTTCGCGTACAAGCTCGGAAAACCATTGTTTGCCAAAAATGCATTGCCCATGTCTCTTTTCGCGCACGTTTTGGAGCCGATGGGGAATGTCTTGGCTTTTGAAATTGCCGTGTGGATCGATTGTGCCGGATTTGCCAATGTAAATGACTTGCCGCGTGGCATGTTGTCTGATGACGTATACGCCATAGTGGGGTGGTGCAATGTTCTCAAAGTGGGCCTTGGTTATGGCAGAAAATGACGCATTGGGATCGGTATATTCATACGATCCGCTCGGAAAATATGACTGTAGTGTTTTGAATTCCACCTCGAATTTGTCTATATTTATCATTGGGTGACTGTTCCCTCTGGTTTACGGTGTGGGTACATTTGCCGTTGGGGGCAGCGGATTTATCATCCGCGTTTGGCCGCCAGGATGCCGTTTTTAAGGCCAAGTCACGGCAAATGCACCGTTTTTTCAGCCGTGCTATTGTTCTCGATAGGGCTGTTCAATTCTAATTTGTGACCAAAGTCACCGCTGGCGGGCCAAGGCCGGGCGTCCCACCTGCGTGGACGCCACCGCTGGTGAGGACTCGTCGCCGTAGGGGGACGACCAGCCAACGGCTCACCCAACGCGGTTTCAACCGCTGGATTGTAGAATTGAACAGCCCTGTTGTTCTCGAGGTGCCAGTCGCCCCGAACTAGAAATGCTCCCTACGGTGTTACCCGCTTGACAATCTCGCCGATCACGTCGTCGGTGGTGATCCCTTCGGCTTCGCCTTCAAAGTTCAAAATGATGCGGTGGCGCAGCGCGGGAAAGGCCATCGCCTGCAAATCTTCAAAGGAGATGTTGTAGCGCCCGCCGAGCAGGACGCTGATTTTTGCGCCCAGGATCATCGCCTGCGCGCCGCGCGGGCTGGCTCCGTAGCGGACAAAGCGTTTGACGGCGGCCGGGGCGTGTTCGTTGTCGGGGTGGGTGGCGAGCAGCAGGCGCACGGCGTACTCGTTGACGTGGCTGGCGATGGCCACGCCGCGCGCCAATTCGCCCATGGCCAGGATTGTGTCGCCGTCGGCGGCCTGGGATGCTTTTGGCTCGGACTGCCGCGTGGTGCGGTTGAGGATTTCGGCCAGTTCGTCGGCGGCAGGGAAATGGACGTTGAGTTTGAAGGTAAAGCGGTCGAGCTGCGCCTCGGGCAGGGGGTAGGTGCCTTCCATCTCGATTGGGTTTTGCGTCGCCAGGACGAGAAAGGGCGAGGGCAGGGTATAGGTGGTTTTGCTCACCGTGACGCGCTGTTCCTGCATCGCTTCCAGCAGCGCCGACTGGGTTTTCGGCGTGGCGCGGTTGATCTCGTCGGCGAGGACCAGGTTGGCAAAGATTGGCCCTTGTTGGAAGCGAAAGGTGCGGTTGCCGCGATCGTCTTCTTCGAGGATGTCGGTGCCGACAATGTCGGCCGGCATCAGGTCTGGTGTGAACTGGATGCGTGAAAAGTGCAGGTCGAGCGCATCGGCGAGGGTGCGCACGAGCATGGTTTTGCCCAGGCCGGGCACGCCTTCCAGCAAAATGTGCCCGCCGGCGATCAGGCCGATCAGCACGTGGCGGACGATGGCTTGTTGGCCGACGATGACTCGGGCCACCTGGGTCTCGATGCGGGCGGCGGTCTCGCGGAATTGTTCGACGGTGATGGGGGGTTGCTTTTCGCTCATCAGAGCCTCCTTGACAGGACAGATGTTCTATTGTATAATTTGTTTATATTGTATAACCTGGATAAACCAGAGCCAACCGGGCAGGCACCATTGGCGAAATCCCGCCGAGTATAGTGAATGGAGCGTTCGATGACGATCAAGGCTATTGCCTCTACGCAGGCGCAAAATCATTTTGGACAAATTTTGGACGATGTGATTCAGAACGATACAAGATATGTTGTCAAGCGTCGCGGTGTGCCGCAAGTGATGATGCTCAGTTTGTCCGATTTGGAGCGCTTGTTGGCCGATCAAGGTGAGCGCGAGCAGTTGGATGCCGTTGTGCGCAAGTTGCGCCCGGTGTACGGTCTGGGCGAGATGGTGGTTTGATGGTGATCGAGATGGGTTCTCTGGCCGGCTATGCTTTGGACTATCAGGGTTATCAACTCGATCGCTGCCTGGTTGTCCACGCCGATTGTTTTGAATGGATGTCGCGCATCCCCGAGTCGAGTGTGCATGCTATTGTCACCGACCCGCCTTATGGCGTCAAAGAGTATGATTTTGATCAACTGGAAAAGCGTGAAAATGGAAATGGCGGGATTTGGCGCATTCCTCCTGCTTTTGACGGGCATGTCCGTTCGCCGCTGCCTCGCTTTACGGCGTTGACCGGTCGTGATCGACAGCGTCTTGAGCGGTTCTTTGTCGAGTGGGGCAAGCTGGCGGTGCGTGTTTTGAAACCGGGCGGGCATGTCTTTTTGGCTTCCAATGCCTTTCTGTCTCAGCTTGTTTTCAATGCTCTTGTGTCGGCCGGTCTCCAGTTTCGAGGCGAGTTGATCCGGTTGGTCAGGACCATTCGAGGCGGCGACCGCCCCAAGAATGCCGAGCGCGAGTTTCCGGGCGTTTGTTCGATGGCGCGCGGTTGTTATGAACCGTGGGGCATTTTTCGCAAGCCTTTTTCCGGCACGGTAGCCGGGTGTTTGAGAATACATCAGACCGGCGGTTTGCGGCGGTTTCCAGACGGCACGCCGTTTTGCGATGTTATTCACAGCGAACGCACGCCGCGCATTGAACGCGAGATCGCCAATCACCCTAGTTTGAAGCCTCAATCCCTGATGAGGCAGCTTGTTTACGCCAGTTTGCCGTTGGGAACGGGCGTTGTGCTCGATCCGTTTATGGGTTCGGGTTCTACCATCGCTGCTGCGCAAGCGATGGGTCTGCGCGCGATTGGTATAGAGCGCTTTGTTGATTATTTCGAGGCCAGCAGATCGACGATTGTTGGTTTGGCCGCATTGCATGTTTCGATGGAACATTGGGTTGCTGAAACGTACCTGGCCACAGCCGCGGCTCCACTTCAAATGTCTATGGAACTGGCGGGCGAATGATCTCGACAAGATCGGTCGGGATTGCCAGCGTTTCTAACTTTTGACGATCGTACAATGGCCACAGAGGATCCAGTTTGTTCAGTTGGCTTTTCACCGTCGCCCAGGTCACGGTTCGTCCGCGCTGCTTTAGTGACGGCACGCGCATTTGGTTGTCGAGTCGTTGAAAGTACAGGGGCGAGTAGGGTGGTATGGGGTAGCTCTGGTTGTGTTGCCATCGCATCCAGTTGGTTACTCGATCCGTGTCCAGGT
>CAYZYE010000046.1:0-14162 GCA_964481205.1 uncultured Anaerolineae bacterium
ATACACCTTGATGTCTCGAACCTCGATCAATGGCTCGTGTCCGTTTTCACTCATATCTATCTCCTACTTTCTACTTGTACGGGTCTGCGGCGTCGCGCAGGCCATCGCCCATAAAGTTAAAGGCCAAAACGGTCACAATGACCGGAATCGCGGGGATCATTAACCACGGATAAGAAGCCACAACGCGAATATTGCTCGCTTTTTGCAACAACACCCCCCAACTGACCACCGGCGGGCGCAAGCCAAGACCAAGAAAACTCAGCGAAGTCTCGCCCAGGATCATGTTGGGGATTGCCAGGGTCATGTTGACGATCAGATAGCTCATAAAGGTCGGCAGCATATGGCGCAAGATGATCCGCGCGTCGCTGGAACCAAGCAGTTGCGCGGCCATGACAAAATCCTCTTCGCGCGTTTCCAACAGCTTGCTGCGCACGATACGCGCCAGGCCGCACCAGCCGCGCAGCGAGAGGATCAGCGTAATCGCAAAATAGACCTTGGTCGCCGGCCAGTCGATGGGCACGGCCACGCTCAAGGCCATCCACAATGGGATCGTCGGCATAGAGATCAGGAACTCGATCACACGCTGGATGATCGTATCGATCACCCCGCCATAATACCCCGAAAAGCCGCCGATGATGACCCCCAAGACAAAACTGGCGATCACCCCCAGCAGGCCGATCGAGAGGGACACGGCGCTGCCGTACAAAATACGCGAAAACAAGTCACGGCCCAACTCGTCGGTGCCGAGCAAAAGAATGTGTCCCCCTTCGGAAACGCCAAAGAGGTGACGGCTGGCCTTGATCAACCCAAACAACTTGTACTCGGGACCGGGGACAAAAAGGTTGATCGGATAATGAATGGACGGGTCTTCAACATACACGCGGGTAAACGTCTCAGCATCCGACTTGGTGACGATGCCGTACACATGCGGCCAGACCAGACGCCCACCGTCGATCAAGTGTATCTTTTGCGGCTTGAAATGAATAAACTTGGTGCGCTCGACCGGGCTATAGGGCGCCAAAAAGCCATGCAAAATAGAAAACAAGTACAATATGAACACAACCGAACTGCCGATCACCGCGAGCTTGTGCTTGCGAAATTTCCACCACATCAATTGCCACTGTGAAGCGACAAATACACTCGATTCAGCTTTACGTTTCCGTCCTCGTCTCCCCAGCGGAACCGGATTTGCCGTTGTCTCCATAACTCCTCCGTTAACCTTCCAATCCGTCTATTCAGCGTTCAGGCAAAACGGATGCGCGGATCAAGCCAGACGATCAAAATATCCGAAACCAGCGTGCCGACCAGCGTCAACGCCGTTGTGATCAGGATCGTGCTTGAGGCCAAAAACATGTCTTGCTGCATCAGCGAGTTGAACAGCACCGGCCCAATCGTGGGCAGATCGAGCACGACGGCGACGATGGTCTGCCCGGAAAAGATACCCGGCAGCGCCCAACCCAGCGTGCTGGCGATGGGGTTCAAAGCCACGCGGATCGGGTATTTGACCAAAAGGCGGGTCTCTTTAAGCCCCTTGGCGCGCGCCGTCTGCACATAAGGTTTGGGCAGCTCGTCGAGCAACATGGCGCGCATCACCCGGATCAAATAAGCCGTGCCGCTCAAGCCAATGACCAACAGCGGGATCGGCAAATGCTTGAGGAAATCGACGATCTTGGGCCAATTCCAGGGCTGGTTGACGTACTCGAGCGAGATCAGCCCGCCGATCGAGACGTCAAAAGCGCGGTACGCAAAGACCATCAACACCAGCGCCAACAAAAAATTGGGCACCGACACGCCGATAAACCCAAACACGGTAAACGCATAATCAAAGGCCGAGTACTGCCGCACCGCAGAATAAATGCCAATCGGGATGGCAATGACATAAGTCATAATCAAGGTCGAGATCGAAACTATGATCGTCATCGGCAGGCGCGGCCCAATGACCTCGATCACCGGCTTGTTCCACTCAAAAGAACGGCCCATATCGCCCTTGAACAACTTGGCCATCCACTTGAAATACTGCACATAGAGCGGATAGTCCAACCCATACTGCCGCCGCAGCGCCTCGGCTTGCTCTTCACCCACATCCTGCCCCTGCGACTTGAGACGTGCGATATAAGAAGTCATGTAATCACCGGGCGGCAAAGTAATCACGATAAACGACATTACCGATCCCATCAGCAACAAGACGAGCATGTACAAAAAACGTCGGGCGATATATGATCTCATACTTTTGTCGCTCCTTGATTCTCTCTCCCCCAGGCCTCAAACGGTCAGAGCAACCCTGCGAGAGAGCAATTCGGGACAAATGAACGCGCAAGGTGAAACCTGGCAGGTCAAACAGACTCGCCTGACCTGCCAGGTCTTTTTCTCAGCGCCAACGCAAATGCGTTCAAACGCCTCCTAGCTCTTGAAATACCACTGGCATGGGTAATTGGGCCATGTCCACAGACTGTCCCAAACCCAGTAGCCGTCCTGAGTCAGGTTGCCCAGGTCCTTGTTAAAGATCAACGGGTGCGGCGCGTTACCGACGACGCCAACGACCCACACGTTCTCGGCCTGCGATTCGAGAATCTTGGCCGCCCACTCGTCGCCATCGGTCTCGATGTACTTGTCGAGCCAGATATAGAGATCCTTGATGTAATCCGGCGGCTCGACGCCCTGCTCACTCTGGCCGTCCGTATTGTACCAGCGACCCCAGAGCACACCCCAACAGCTCTCATCACCATCCAACGGGACAAAGAACTTGGGCCGACGGCAGAACAACACATCGGTCGTCTCGTCACCGTGCCACAACGACATCGGCTCCTCGTTGGCCAGAACCTTTTGCCGCAGCAAGTCACGAGTCACTGATTTGTACTGAATGTCGATGCCGACCGCCAGCCAATACTCTTTCATCAACTCGGTGGTCGGACCTTTGGGCGTCTCGCTCTCGTACAAGTCCCAGGCGATGATCAGATCACTACCGTCGGGCCAGGTACGTCGGCTCTTGTCGGCGTTCCAGGCCAGACCCAACTCGTCGAGCAAGGCATTGGCCTTGTCAGGATCATACTCGGCAAAGGCCGTCGCATACTTGTCCTTAAAGTGACGCGAGTCGGGGATGACCGTCATCTGACGCGGCGTGCCATGCCCAAAATACAGCACCTCATTGACCTCGTCGCGGTTGATGGCATACGACAAAGCCTTGCGGAAACGAATGTCGCGGAAAATCTCGCGCTGCATATCTTTGACCGGATCAGGGTCCTTGTCCCGGTCTTCGCCCCAGTTGGCGTTGACCTGGTAAACCACATCCGAGCCTTTACCCGACCGCCAGAGCAAAATCTTGTAATTGCCCTGATCGGCGGCGTCATTATAGGTCGAATAATTTTGGATGTTGGTGTCAAACCCGGCAAAGTCATAGCTGCCGCCGACAATCTTGGCGTTCAACAGTGACAGGTCGGCCACACGGTCATGGATCGCCTCGTCGATGTACGGAAGCTGGTTGCCCTCGCTGTCGGCGATGAAAAAGTAGGGGTTGCGGGTAAACAACACACGCTCCGGCGACTCGTCAACAACCAGGTGCGAGCGCAGCTTGGGCACCTCGATGTTTTGGTTGACGTTGCGGCGATTGCCATAGTACTGGTACCAAAAGTCAAAACCGGCCTCTTCGGCCAAAGCCTGAGCTTTGGGATTGTACTTGGCGTGGAACTCGCGGAGATAGTGACCAGGCAGCAAGTTGTCGGACCAGAACCCGTAGCGATGGGCCAGGTTGACCAACACAAACGAGGGGTTGGGGGCGGCAAATTTCATCTTGACCGTATAGTCATCGACGCGGGTCACTTCCATCGGCTTGCCGCCGACGCGGAACCATTGGCCGATCGTGGGCGTGATGTCGGTGTTAAGAGTATGGTCTTCCCACCACCACATAAAGGCATCGACCGTGCATGGCTCGCCGTCCGACCACTTCATCCCCTTGCGCATAAAGCACGTGATCTCGGTAAAATCGGACGAGACCTGCCAGTCTTTGAAAATGTTGGGCACGGCCTCTCGCAAATTGGGCGTCAACCGCAAAAAACTCTGATGCGCCATATACAGCGAGGGGTCGCCGCCGTAAAAACTCGTAGAAAGCGAACCGGCGCGCAGCTGCCCGCCATACTGACCAATTTCATCGTAGGGAAAGACAACCAATGGTTCGCTGGGCAAACGCTCATCGACGCTGGGCAATTTACCTTCCGCGACCATCGCCGCCGTGACCGGCGACTCGTTGAAATTGCTGGGCAGCGCGGTTGGCGTGATCAGCTTTTCCACCTCGACGACCTTGGTCACTTCTTTTTCCACTTCGACGACCTTGGTCACCTCTTTTTCGACTTCGACGACCTTGGTCACCTCTTTTTCGACCTGGACCGTTTCCTTGACGATCACGGTCTTGGGCTGGCAAGCCGACAACGCCACGCCGGCCGCCGTTGTCGCTCCGGCATACAAAAATTGACGACGAGAAATCTTGTTCATTTTTTTCCTCTCCTTTGCATCTACACAAAACACAAATCAAGACAATTTTATGCGATCAATACAAAAAGCGGCTATCACCTCCTTCCGCACCCGCAAAACTTGTGCAGAGCGATGCCCCAAACCAACAACAACCGACTTGCTGTTACCACCATGGCACAGCAAGCCGGCTGATTTTCAACACAAAGGCATAATTTGGGATTTACGGATCGTGGTACTCGCAAAAAGCGCCATCGCGTCTCCCCAATTCAACCATGATCACGGATTCATTATTCTGAAAATTTGGCCTTGAGGTATACGCTGATCTTGGAAGACCCAACTAGTATAGCACAAAGCACCTACAACGCAAATCAAACATCCGGCATTCCGCTCATGTTTTTATGCTAGAATCAAAACAAAGCCGCACCGCATAATCCCCGTAACAAATATCCATCTGCGACGCCGGCCACGCGACGACGCAGTGCGGCCCGTCATAATGCTTAAAGCCAGAAAGCGGCCGCGCCTCACCGTCGACCACGAGATCGCCCTGCCAACCAAATGAAATCGTCTGGCCGCGCAGCGTCTCCAGGCGAACACCAGAACCGTCATAATCGAGGCGCAACGCCTGCGTCTTGGCCCGAAACTGCTCAAACGTACCGTCCACGCCCTCGCGCCCCATCATACAAACCCAAACCTGCGTCGATCCCCGGACGCGCAGCTCACGAAACGCGGACGCCCCGCGCCGGACCAGCTCGAATCCGGCGCTCGAAGTCAAAGCCAGGTATCCGCGCCCCTTGCGGGCAAAAGCCCAACCGCCGGCCAAGAGATATTCGTCAAACTCGTGGACGGGGAAATAAGCGTGGGTGAAATCCAATCCTGGCGCTACGCGCTGCGCACCGTTTTGCGACGCCTTGTGTATAGCCACCAGCACATCTTTCCACTGCGCCACGCGCGGCAGCACGGCATTGCCGCGCCAAAAATTGGGCCGCTGCGCATCGTCTTCGCTCATACATGCAGGGTGGTTGACAAAAACCACCGCGTCTGCCCCCAACGTCGCCTGCCAGATATGCTGCCGGTCTCCCGGTTCGCCGGGACGATAATCCTGCGCCGAACAGAGCATATAATCTGGCGTGCGGTAGGTGACCTTGTTCACGCCGGGGTGGCGCTCTTGATGCCACATCTCTTGTTCGAGATCGACGGCGATCGAGGCGATCATGGTCGGCAGCTCATAGTTGGAACAGGCCAGCGCCACCAGCCCCCCAATGTGCCGGTTCCACACGCCCATACCCCACATCAAGCGAGTGATGCCCGCAGTGGCCTCCAACTGCCCGCTCTTGAGCATCGACGTGGCGGTACGGCCATGCGTCGAGCCAAAAACCCCCCGGTACGAGTTGACGGCAATGGTAAACATGATCTTGTCGATCATGATCGCCGACAACTCGCGGATGTCGTCATTCTCGGCCAGATCGGCCAGATGAGCCAACGCCAGCAGCGCATCTTCAAAGCCATCGTGCGCATCCCACTCGGCAAAACCCTGCCTCCCCCTGACGCGCAGCCACTCGAGAGCCAGCCTTTCACCCTTGGCTCGATGCTGGTCGCCGGTCAGGCCGCTTGCCGTCGAGGCCGCGTTGGCAAAGGTTTGATCGGGCCACAACTGCCCGGCCAGCACCTCGCAGGCATGAAACAAGATGCGGCGGCTCTCGGATCGATAACAGATCACATCGCGGCCGGGTTCGTCGTGCCAATATCTGAACCCCAACGCGCAATCACGAATCGAACGCCCCAGACGCTCATCGAACGCCCAGTCGTCGGCATAGCGACACGCCATCCCCAGCAAACCCATCAGATCGACCACACTGCCATCTTGCCGGCGGTCGATACGGGCCAGCGCGCGTTGGATGACCTGACGATCCACGACACGCTGCTCGCTCAACGCGAGTTTGGCGATCTCGGCGTACAAGCTGTCTTTTCGTTCGCTGGCATTGCGCAACGCCTCACGCCGTCGCTGCTGATAATCGCCGTAATAGCGGTCCGAATAAGCCGTGTCGAGGACATAAAAAGGCAGCGACTCGCTGTATCGCAAACCATAACGTTCAATCGCTTGCGCCGGTGGCAACAGCAGCAACTCGTGTACACCCTCTTTCAGGATCACCTGGCGATGTCCAACCAGCGTGCGCTCGCCGGGCCTGGTCTCCAGCCAACCAACGACCTTGATCCGCTCATCGGCGTCCCGCACCCAAAAATCCATATGCCCCGTCTCTTCCAATTCGTCATCCCAGGTCAGATACAAATCATTGCCGCCGGTGACGACAAAATGTTCCAGGTGTACCTGGGGATAGATGCGCTCCAGCTTGTAGCGGCGAGGGATATTGGTATGCTGCACGGGCAGCTGCACGGTCACATCTTGTGTCGAGACACCGTCAAGCTGCAAAGCCATCACATACTGGCAGGCGCGGATCGCCGTCCTGGCAAACCGGACCAGGATTTCATTGCGCCCCTCGTGCAACGCCGCCGCAAAAGACACATCGGGCGAACGCCGCGTCGATTCGTGAAAACACACGTGCTCGCGGTTGATCCACACGTCGGCCAGGCCGTTGACGGTCAGAACAAATTCGACCGTTTGTGCCGCCGGCATGATCAAATCGGCGTAAGCCCAGGCGCGCAAATGGTGGCAGGTAGAATAGGTTGCCGCAAGATCGAGCAAATGATCCTCGCGGCAGCGGGCATAACGCCATTCGAGTTTAACCCCGTCGATCTCGAATTGGCCCCACTCTAGCGGTGGCTCATGTAAATCAAACGATGCTCGGTGATAATGACGGGCAATATTTAGCGCGAGTTCGTCACCCTGACCGGCAAACGACGCCAGATCGGGCACCGGAATGGCTTGCGGACCGGCGATCAGCCAGTGGTGGATGTAACCATGATCTTGGAGCGGATATTCGAGGTGTGTGTCTGCCATAGAAAAATCAAGCCTCCGGGTGTCCATGCGATCAAGTTGGGGCATTGGCGACGCGATCGACCACGCCGGCGCACAGGTCGTCAACGCAGCGACCAAAAGATTATACCCATTTTTTCACCAGGGGACAAGTCGCGGCGCATTGCCGCATTTGACTTTATGCCCGTGTTGTGTAAAAATAAACATACGGCTCCTTTTTCAGCCAAACCACATATCGGATTGGCGTCGGTAGGTACAAGGAGGAAAATATGTCCAAGATCAAAATCGGCGGTATCATGCAAACGACCAACCTGGCCAAAGTGGGCGTGATGTCCATCCCGGACCGCCCCGGCACAGCAGGCCAGATTATGGCCGCCCTGGGCAAAAAAGGGATCAATGTCCAGTTTATCGTACAATGTATCGACATCCTGAACAACGATCACGTCGTCCTGTGCATCTCGCAAACAGAGATGGACGTCGCGCAAGAGGTGTTGGAAGAGGTTCGTCGCCAACTGGGCGCCGAAAAGGTGATCCCGCGCCCCGACGTGGCCATTATTTCGATCTTTGGCCCCGATTTCCGCGAGCGTCCCGGCGTAGCCGGCATCATGTTTTCCGCATTGGGCGACAAGGGGATCAATATTCTGGCCATCAGCACATCGATCTCGACCCTGTCCTGCGTCATCGACGCCGACCGCCTGTCAGACGCCGTCGCCGCCATGCGCGACACGTTCGACTTGCCGTAGCAAGTTTGGAGCGCGCATTCAACCACAAATATTCAGGAGTGATAGAATGAACCTGTCGGAACACATTCGCAACATCCCCGATTTTCCCATTGCCGGGATTCAATTCAAAGACATTACGACCCTGCTGCAAAACCCGCAGGCGTTTTCCGCGTCGGTCAAGGCCTTTTTGGCGCGATACGAGAACCAAGACATTGACGTCGTTGTCGGCGTCGAATCACGGGGGTTTATTTGGGGAGCGGTTCTGGCCTACGAGATGGGGGTGGGATTTGTGCCGGTGCGCAAGCCGGGCAAACTGCCCGCCGAGACGGTCCGCGCCGAGTACACCCTGGAATACGGCGTCAACGCCCTCGAGATGCACCGCGACGCGATTTTGCCGGGGCAAAAGGTGCTGGTGATCGACGACTTGCTGGCCACCGGCGGCACGGCCAAAGCAACGTGCGAGCTGGTCGAGCAGCTGGGCGGCGAGGTGGCCGGCGTGGCTTTTTTGATCGAGCTGACTTTTCTCAACGGGCGAGCAAAATTGGCCGGCTATGACGTGGTTGCGCTCGTGCCGCTCGATGATTGAACGGCGTCGTTCCGTCGCCAGCTTCGCAATATCCGCGCGGCGTCGCTGCGCCCACGATCAAACATCTCTTCGTGCATGTCTCGATCATAGGTGATGATCTGTTCGATCGGCAGCAGTTCTTGGGGCGCAATGATCCACGGCGACTGGACACGACGCCACCTATCCAGTTTGCGCAGTCTTTCCGCGCGCCGGCCTTCCTCTTGACCCGGCCAAAGCGTCTGCGCAAGCGTTTGACGCTGCGCTTCGTCCAACAATTCAAAAGCGGCCACAAAATTGTTCACCGTGTCCAACAGTTTGAGGTCCGAGCGAAACGAAGCCAGCAGCGCCCAGTCCAGGGCCAGGCCGGGCATCGCCCACAATTTGGGCGGTTCGGCCCTGGCGCTGGCCGATACCTCGTGATCGCCCCAGGGCGACAACAAGACGACGATCATTTCCGTCGCGCCGGCGCGCAACGCCGTTCCCAACGGCGTGTTCGAGACCACCGCCCCATCCCAATAAGAGGCCTGCTCTGCGGCGATCTCGGTCCAGGGATAAACGACCGGAATGCTACAACTGGCGATAATGTGATCCATCGAAAACTCGACACGGCGGACGCGCTTGGAACGCGGCAGCCCCGATTTGCCCGGTTCGAGATCGCGGTTGCAGAATATGGTCAGCGTGCCGGTGTGAATGTCCGTCGCGGTGACGGCCAGCGTCGGCGATTGCGCGCCATTGATGCGGTCAAAGTCGAACCAGCATTGTTCGACCATACTCTGTCGCCAGGGCGAGTTGTCGAGCAGATAACGCCACTCAAAGACATCCAGCAGATCGTCGCGAAAACGCTGTACCTTGTTGGTCGTCAGGCTGCGCCACAGGCTTTTCAGCGTTTTGGCGTTGTGGCCGGAGGCGATCGCCGCCGAGTTGATCGCGCCAATAGAGGTGCCGACCAAAATGTCCGGTTTCCAGCCAATGATTTCCAGGTACTCGAGCACGCCGCAATGATACGCGCCGCGCCCGCCGCCGCCGGACAGGATCAAGGCCCGCTTGGTTTGTTCGCCCATCCTTTTCCCCCCTCCCGGTTTTACCTATTTCCCGGTGATGGCATACTCGGCGCCGCGACGTAAAGCGTGTTTGTTCGGCTCGATAAAGCGTCGCTTTCGCCCGACCAGGTGTTCGTCGAGCACCTTTTCGACCGCGGCCAACGGAACGATGGGCCGTCTGGCCAGCATCGCGCCGACCAGGACCACGTTAGCCATTTTGACATTGCCCCAATCGGAGGCCAGGTCATTGGCCGGGATATAAATGGCCTCGATGTCGTCGCGCGCGGCCTGTCGCTGCACCAGCGACGAGTTGACCACCAGCAGCCCACCCCCGGCGACCAACTGTTCATACTTTTCCATCGAGGGCGGATTCAGTACGACGGCGATGGTTGGGTTGCGGATGATCGGCGAGCCGATGGGGCGATCGGAGATGATGACCGTGCAGTGCGCCGTGCCGCCGCGCATTTCCGGGCCATAAGATGGAATCCACGTCACTTCCCATCCGGCGTCCAACCCGGCATAGGTCATCAACTGGCCGGCAAAGAGCGCGCCCTGACCGCCGAAACCAGAGAAAACGATCTCTTGATGCATAGCCGCTGGGGCTTGTTCCTGGTCAGACATTATGACCTCCTTTTGCGGTTGAGCAACGCTTCGACTTCGGGTTTGACTTTGTAATCGCCCATGGGATAATAGGGCAGCATCTTTTCTTCGACGAATTTGAGCGACTCGACGGGCGGCATCCCCCAGTTGGTCGGGCAGTTGGAGACCACTTCGACCAGCGAGTAGCCCAAACCGGCCATTTGCACCCGAAAGGCATTGCCGATCGCCGTTTTGAGCCGCCGCACCTCGCGGGGGTTGATCGCCGTGCGGCGGACAATATAGGCCGCACCATCGATCTGCGCGATCAATTCGCACACCCGCAATGGGTACCCGGCGGTTTTGACATCGCGCCCGTATGGAGAAGAGGTAGTGACCATACCGGGCAGCGTGGTGGGAGCCATCTGCCCGCCGGTCATGCCGTAAACGGCATTGTTGATGAAAATGGTGGTCACATTTTCGCCGCGTGCAGCGGCATGCACCACTTCGGCGGCGCCGATCGAGGCCAGATCGCCGTCGCCCTGGTAGGTGAAAACCACCGCCTCCGGCAACACGCGCTTGAGACCAGTGGCCATCGCCGGCGCGCGCCCATGCGCGGCTTCGGCAAAGTCGCAATTGAAATAATTATAGGCCAATACCGAGCATCCAACCGGAGCAATGCCAATGGTCTGCTCGCGGATTCCCAGGTCGTCCATCACTTCGGCGATAACGCGGTGGACAACGCCGTGGATACAGCCGGGACAATAGTGGGTCTTGACCGTGGTCAAAGATTCTGGACGTTGAAAAACGATTTTTTCCATGCATTCTCTCCTTTGAGAATATGGGGCCAACCATCCCGCAATTTGGTCAATAATTTAAAGACGCAAGATCATTTTACGAACATTACCGCTGTTTATTGATATTTCATTCCTTTGCGATCTCGTCCCTTTCTGCGGTTGACGGGCGCGCCGGCAAGTTTTTTAGCGGCTTACCGGTCAGAGTTATTAAAGCATATCTCGACACGTTTGGCAAGTGCATCGACCCGGCAAAAACGCGCTGGCTTGCGCCCGCCGCCAGGTCATAGTACAATGCCGCCGGCGGTTTGGGTCAAATAGATGGAAAAATGGGCGGAATTTCCATCTATCGGGTCTGTATTTGGGGAGCGTATCGTGCGCGTATTGATGATTTCCAAAGCCTGTATCACCGGCATCTATCAGCGCAAGTTGGAAGAAATCGCGCGGCTGGGAGTCGATCTTGAGGTGGTCGTGCCTCCCGGTTGGCGCGACGAGCGCGGCTGGACGCCTTTGGAACAGACGTACACGGACGGTTACGCGCTCGCGGTAACGCCGATGGCCTTGAATGGCCGCTTTCACCTCCATTACTATCCCCGGTTGGGCCGAATTTTGTCCATGCGCCGCCCCGATATCGTCCACATTGACGAAGAGCCGTACAACATTGCCACCTGGCACGCGATGCGTCTGTCCCGACGGGCTGGGGCCAGGGCGATCTTTTTCACCTGGCAGAATCTGGCGCGACGTTACCCGCCGCCATTTAGCTGGTGCGAGCGATACGTCTATCGACACGCACGCCACGCCATCGCCGGCAACCTGGCGGCGGCGCGCGTGCTGCGCGCCAAAGGCTACACCGGCCCAACGAGCGTGATCCCGCAGTTTGGCGTCGATCCGGCGTTGTACGCCACGGCCGCCCGCCCCGGCGACGGCCCGTTTACAATCGGCTATGTGGGGCGCCTGGTGCCCGAAAAGGGCGTCGCCGACCTGATCCGCGCGGCGGCCCGGCTCGACGGAAATTGGCGGCTCAAATTGCTGGGCAGCGGCCCGCAGCGCGAGGCGCTGATCGCCCTAGTCGACGCGCTCGGCGTTGCCGGGCGCGTCGAGTTTGAAGCCTGGCTGCCCTCCGATCGCGTGCCCGGCTATTTGAGCCATCTGCACGCGCTGGCGCTGCCTTCGCGCACGCGGGCAAATTGGAAAGAACAGTTTGGGCGGGTGTTGGTCGAGGCGATGGCCTGCGGCGTGCCCGTCGTCGGCTCCGATTCGGGCGAAATCCCCAATGTCATCGGCCAGGCGGGGCTGGTTTTCCCCGAAGGCGATGTCGATGCGCTGCGCGCGCGTTTGCAGCGCCTGCTCGACGAACCGGCATTGTGGCAAACGCTGTCCACGCGCGGGCGCGCGCGCCTGTTGGCGCGCTTTACCCAATCCCGGGTTGCCGCCGACACGGTCGCCGTCTATGAGCAGGTCATGCAGGCCAGAGATTACGCCACCAGCCCGCTCACGGCATCCAAGACAAACTTGGCGCCAAAAAAGATCAGAAACACGCCGCACAAGACAAAAACAATTTCCTGAAAGCGTTTGCCAAAAAACTGCCCCCCTTTGAATGACAAGGCCGAGAGAAAATAGCACCACGCCAGATCGCACGACCAGTGGACGACGGCCAACGCCAGCAACCCGCCCAGGCCAAACTCGAGCGCGCGGACGATCAGCGCCAGACCAACGGTGGCCCACCAGATCAAAAAAAAGGGATTCCCGGCGCTCAACAACACGCCGGCGATGATCGGCGAGCGGGCATCCTGCCTGGAAACCTGGCATGCCTTTTTGAGGCTGCGAAACATGTCGATCCCCATCAAGAAAAGCAGCACCCCGCCGATCAAGGCAATGCCGGCTTTGACATAGGTTTGGCTGAACAACGAACCAAAACCCCACGCGATCAAGGCGATCAGCGGAAATTCGACGAGCGCGTGCCCGACGGCCACCAGCGCGCCGGCGTGCGGCGACGTGCTGCCTTTGCTGGTGACGACAGCGGTGATCGGCCCCGGCGATACCACGCCGGACAAGGAAATAAAAGCGGCCTGAGACAAAAACGCAACCAGAGACATTGTTTCCTCACACCTCAACAGACCCGCAAAATGGCAGAGCGGCTAGCTCATACTATTGAACGTGAATCGCCGGCCAAAACGGCGCAGCGCCCTCAAGATCGGAACGCCCAAAAGCGCGAGCAACACGGCGTTGCCTGCGGCGCGTCCCAAATCCCACCACACAGAGGTCACGACATAAAACGCCAGGTAGCGTTTCATCGCCTCCCAGGGGCCAATGCCCGGCTGCCAATAGATGCCTGCCTGGATCGGATCAAAGACGAACGGCCAGAACCAGACATTCATCACCACGCCATAGACAATCCCCCAGCCAAAACCCCAAACGCTCAAGAACGCAATCTCGATCCGGGGATGGCGGCGCAATTTGGGCAACCACGCCGAAGTCAATCCCACCCAACCGAGAGCAAACATCTGGTAGGGCAGCCATGGGCCGATGCCCGCGCCCAACAGCGCCGAAACGGCCAGCGAGAGCGCGCCCAGCAAATAACCAAATGTCGGCCCGTAGCAATAGCCGGTCAAAATGGGCAGCACATACATGGCCGAAAATCCGGTTGGGCCGGGCACGACGCGCAGCACGGCATTGATCGCCGTGAGCACGCCCAACACGGCAATCATTTTGGCGTTCAGGCCGCCACTGCCGCCGAGCATGTTGCCCATCACTGCGCCCAGCGAAAGAACGATCAACAACATAAACATCAATGGCGCATCTTGCGCATGCGCCAACGCGCCCGGCGTCGCCGTGGCCTGTACGCTCGGTTGAAAAAAAGGATACAAGAACGACGCAATGCCCACCAAACTGACCAGCGCCAGGATCGCGCCATTCAATACGCGAGCGGCAGATGGCGTTGTCTTGTTTTGGGCAGCGACAGGTGTGTTCATTATCTGCTCCCCGGAAAAATATTTACGCTGCGCTACAAAAACACCCCAACCGGATGATCGGTTTTGGCTGGGCCGATCTCACGGTCGGGGTTGGACA
>CAYZYE010000046.1:14262-21843 GCA_964481205.1 uncultured Anaerolineae bacterium
ACCCCAACCGGATGATCGGTTTTGGCTGGGCCGATCTCACGGTCGGGGTTGGACACACGATCAAAACGATCCGCAACGGCTCAATGCTCCGCGTCCGCCAACTCGGACAGTTATTTCTCTGGACTTGGCTTATTCCACAAACCGCGCCAAAAATACCTGATGCCCCAACGCACCAGCGTCGATCTGAGGTCGCGCCAGGCAAAATCCGGCTGAAAACGCGATGGGTTTTTGCGCCCAAAACGCTCCCCCACATAGGCGCCGGTAATCCGCCCCACAAGTTTGCCGGCCTCGTCGTCGTCGATCGCGCTGCTCAATTGGCGTGAATATTCAAAAGGGGTTTGGACGGGGTGCATTTTGAGACCCCACCAACCGGCCTGCCGAACCATCCGCTCATAATACGTATGCGCAGGATGTTCCTCGTTCATTTGCCGGCGTCCCAGCCACCATGCGCCAAGGATGATCGCCGCGCCGACCGCCAACACCACACCGACGCGAGTCAGAGTACGCATCTGCTGCGCCCTCTTTTGCTGAACCAGATAAGCATCGAACGCTTCCTGATCGAACGTGCCGCCGCCAAACAAATCGTCCCGTGGAATGTCATCCAGGTAATCTTGCCAATACTGCGATTCGTCTGCCGCCACCGGGCGCGAATCGCCAACGTCGCGCGGGCGAACAATGACCGGCTCGCTGGCCGTTGGCTCAAATTCGATCCACCCGAACCGGGGCAGATACACCTCGACCCAGGCATGCGAATTGTGTTCACGCACTCGAAATATGCCCAAATCGTGGTCAAATTCTCCACGCGAGTACCCGGCGACGACGCGAGCCGGAATGCCCACCGCGCGGGCCATCACCGCCATCGCCGACGCATAATAGTTGCAATAACCTTCCTTCATCTCGAACACAAAATAATCGACGCGGTCTACGTCAGCGGGCGGGTCTTGGATTTTCTCATTATAGCTATAATCGCGCAGAAAATTCTGGATCGCGGTCGCTTGATCATAAGCGTTGTCATAATCGGCAGTGATCTCGGCCGCCAGATCGAAAATGCGCTGCGGCACGGTATCGGGCAGCTGCAAATAACGCGCCGTCCATTGGGGGTAATCCTCTCCGGCCTGCCGCATCGCCTCGACGGCCGCAGAGGCGACGGTCGAGATCGCCATATACGATTCGCTCTCTTTGAGTTTGTAGCGACTGGCCACCATAGCGATGGTCTCAACGGCCGGCATGCCGCCGTCCCCCGCAACCTGGACGACATCGGCCTTGACGGGCAAACTAAACCTGGCCGGTTGCCCCAGCGCATATAGCTGCGTGGTCCCCGGCAGATACAGAGTGAACGTTTGCGTAACGATGCGCCGCGCCTCGTATTCGACCTGATTTTCAGGGGACGTACCGGCGTCCAGGAACAAACTCTGCGTGCCGGTGCTCAACCACCCATCGCCCATATATCGATCATAGACGGCGGCGCGCCAATACCGGCCGACCGGGGATCGAACATCCATCACCGTGGCGTTGCCGAGACTGACCGCCCCTCCCAAAGCCAACGATCCGCCAAAAGAGGCACAAGAAGGCTGGGCGCGCTCGGATTGCAAAGTCGAAAACATCCTGATCCACTCACTCTTGACCCGTTCCCACGGCTCGTTGAAACGCGAGAAAAATATCTCGACCCTTTCATTGGTCGCTGCGGTGGGAATCACCCAGGCCAAAATGACGCCAACCAGGGCCAGGATACTGCCATAACGCAGAAACGTATAGCTCATGTCTGGGCTATAGCGAATGCGGTGGCTGCGCCAATCTTGTTCATACAGATACAGCGTCAAGCGGGCGGTAAAGAGCAGCGCCAACAATGCAAAAGGCACGAGAAAAAAGCCGATTCGTTCCGGGCCATAATAGAGGTTGATGGTCAAGACAAGGCTGCTGGGAAGCAGCGCCGCCCACAAACTGTGCGCCCGAAACGCACACCACACGGCCAGATACGCCACCAGCCAGGCCAGGATCGACATCACGACGGTGAACATTAACGGGTCGGTGCCCAGCGCGCCGCCGATGACCGTCTCACGAACCCAATCGGCGATGCGATAGCCCATTTCCAACAACTTGTCGCGGGGGGTAAACGTCTCCGGCAGGCGGGCGCTGATCAGCCAGGCATTCCAGGCGACAGCGTAAATCAGGCTGATCAGGTGGGCCAAAAAGCCTGGAAAGTGGCTCTTGGCGATAAACAGCCCGGCCACAAGCGCGCCAAATGAGACCACAATGAGACTGGCCAGGTCCTGGTCATAGCCGGCCTCATTGATCGAACCGGTGACAATAAAGATCATTAACGACAAAAAGACAAATGTCGTCCATCCCTCTTGCATATTCAGCTCGAATTTCGGTCGCTTGCGTGCAATGGTGGTCATGGCGTTCTCTCCATCTACGGGACGTCGTCTGCCGATTTTTCAGGCCGTCGTCATTATACTATACCTGATGGGGAAAAATCAAGCGCCCGCCGGGTCGGAGCGCATTCCAATTTGAGGGTCAGGGGGCGGCGGAATGGGGATTCCGCCGCCACGGTTTGCTCAGCCCGGATTGCCAAATCCAGGCCAAAAACGGCGAGGCGAGGCTGGTCGCATTTATCTTGTTCGGCTGCCGGATCTGGCGATCCGGCAGGAGCAGATGGAATGGCCGGACATCCAAATCATTTGAAACACACCCTTTTGTTTTTCAACACGCCTAAAGCATCGCGTCGATCAGAGCAACCCGGCGGGCGTGACGCCCGCCCTCGAACTCGGCCTGGAGCCAGGTATCGACGATCTCTAGCGCCTGCGCGATCGAGAGCGTCCGTTCGCCGAGTGAGAGCATGTTGGCATTGTTGTGCTCTTTGGCCATCCGGGCGGTATAGGCATCCCAGCACAATGCGCAGCGAATGCCCTTGACCTTGTTGGCGACCATCGCCTCGCCGTTGCCGCTGCCGCCCAACACGATGCCCAGTGGATACTCGCCCCTGGAGACGGCCTGGGCAACCGGGCGGATATAAAGCGGATAATCGACCGACGCGGTCGAATCGGTGCCAAAATCATGCACCTGGTATCCCTGGGCCATCAGATAGGCTTTGATCTGTTCCTTGTATCGAAACCCTGCGTGATCGGAGCCGATGGCGATTTTTCTCTTTCCGGTCATTGCCCCTCCTCAAAATGCGTTTTGCCTGATGCAGCCTCATTGTATCACAAAAAATACCCGCCTGAAAATCCAAGACCAACGGCGGGTATATTTCACTGTTGGGGCGAGACAAAACCAGGCCTCGGAATAAAAATTCCGAGGCCGCGGATTGGACAAACCCGAAACGTGGCGGCGGGATCACCATTCCGCCCCCCCCTGGCTCCCCAATTGAAATGGCTGTGTTTCATTCGCTTTGTAGGCCCGTTCCACCCATCTGCGAACCGCCCACAAGGGGCTATGCTACGGACACCCAAGTCATTTGAAACACACCCAAATAAAATGCCCCCCAACGGCGAGGCAATGGATTGACTTGACAACCCATGATCTTGCGCGTCAAGCAGACAATAATGCGCTATGCCGGGATGATCAGCGACTTGACGTCCTTGTCCACCAGTTTGATCTGGCTGGGCGCCACACCGATCTCGTTGGCAACCGCTTGCTTGAGCGAGTTGATGCGCGTTTCAGCGCAGGCCGGATCATCCTCGCACTCTGCGGTGCCGCGAACCAATGGCGCATCGTCAAGCCCCAAGACATACCAATGAAAGCGCCCCGGAACCACACCATCGACGACAAGCACACCGAAAAACAAGTCCTGTTCTTGTTCGTCACCCATCAGCGCGAGAAAATCAACCACCACAACCTCCCCATCGATTCCGCCCGAACCAAAGCATCCGGCATCGTGCGATACATTATTTTCTCACAAGAAAGTAAAGAGTTGGTTAGAGTGACGTTAGACTTTGGTTAGATTTTCTTTGCCATAACGGCTGGTTATGGTATAATGACCAGGATGGTTTGAACATATTTCATTCGCCTTGTAGGCCGTTTTGTCGCCGAGTTGACAATGGATGAACAAAATCTGTTATACGAAATCAGTCGCAGGCTAAACTCTGATCTGGACATTGATCGCGTGCTGGCCGATGTGCTGCAAATGACCTCCAAGTGCATTGGCGCAGACAATGGCAGCATCCTGATCCTCGATGAAAAAGGAAACGTTTCGCACAAAATATTGACCCGGCGCAATATGGCCCCCGAAAAAATCAAATTTGTCCTGCACGAAGTGCTTTCGCAGGGACTGGCCGGCTGGGTGGTGAAACACCGGCAGGGGCAGGTGGTTCACGATGTGACGCAAGATGAACAGTGGGTCAATTTCCCCGATGATGATTTTGTGGGCGGGTCGGCGATCAGTGTGCCGCTGTTGCACCGCGATCGCCTGGTGGGCGTGCTGACACTGCGTCACAAACACACCTCCTATTTTACGGACGACCTCTTGACCCTGTTATCGGTGATCGCCGATCAATCTGCCGCGGCGATTGAAAACGCCCGTCTCTTTGACGTGGTGCAGGCCGAGCGCGCCAAACTCGAAGCGATCATCAGCGGCGCAGGCGACGGGGTCCTGGTGACCGATCACGAGGGACACATCCTGGTCATGAACCCCGTGGCGCGCCGGCTCTTTGGCATAGCGCACGATGCCGATATGCAAGGCCAATTTCTCCTCGACGAGATCGACAACGCCTCTTTGTGGGCCTTGTGGCACAGCCGCACATTGACCAAATATGCGTTCACCACCGAACTCCCATTGCAAGATGACCGCACCCTGTACGCCAGCATCACCCAGGTGTCCGACGTCGGGTTTGTGATCACGATGCAAGACATCACCTATTTCAAAGAGCTGGACAAACTCAAAGATGATTTCGTCTCGACCGTTTCGCACGACCTGCGCTCACCGCTGCAACTCATCTGCACGTACACCAGCCTGCTCACCGACATTGGGCCGCTCAACCAGCGGCAAACCGAGTTTGTAGAGGGGATCAATCGCAGCGTCAAAAAAATGTCCGACTTGATCGACGAACTGTTGGATTTGGCGCGGGTGAGCGCGGGCATGGGGATGGAAAAGGCGCTGTGCGATTTGAACGAGTCGATTGTTCGAGTATTCGAACAATTCAAAGATATGGCGCAAAGCAAAGGCCTCAGTCTGCAAAGCGAACTGGCCGCCGGGCCGGTTCTGGTCGAAGCCAATGTGCGCCGCATCGATCAAGTGTTGAGCAACCTGGTCGACAATGCGATCAAGTACACCCCCACGGGCCAGATCACACTGCAAACCAGGATCGATGATACAAAAGCGTATGTGAGCATCCAGGACACAGGAATCGGACTGACGCCGGAAGAACAAGAATGCCTGTTTGTCAAGTTTTACCGCGCCCGAAACGACTACACGGCCGAGATCGACGGCACGGGGTTGGGTCTGGTGATCGCCAAGTCGATCGTCGAACAATACGGCGGCCAAATGTGGGTCGAAAGCGTCTGGCAACAAGGAAGCACCTTTGGCTTTTCTTTGCCCAAAAGCGAGTAAGACGAACCATGGTCACAAGTCGGGACAATGCTCATTCTGAAAAATCCGAGATCGAGCGCCTGCGCGCCCAGGTTCGACAGTTGCAACGTGAACGCGATCTGGCGCACAATATCTTGCAGGGCCTCGAATACCTGGGCCCCCAAATTTCTTTTTGGGACGGCACGCCACGGCGATTAGCCAACCTGATCGGACATATTCGACGTGCATTCAACTTTAAGGTCGTCGTGTTGTCACTGTTCCAGGCCGGCGTTTTACATCGCCAAATCACGGCGCCCACCGGGGCACAACTCGATGTGAGCATACCGTCAAACGAACTTGAAAACGCCATCCTGTCCCGGAAACCGGTCATTGCTTCGGACGACCGCACACACCTGCTTGTCGTGCCGCTGGTTACTGGAATGCAGCGCGTCGGCGTGCTGGAAATCGCCGCCAACACCGAGTTTACGCCGGGCTGGATCGACTTTTGGCACGTCATGGGCCCACAGATCGCCTCTTTGATCGTGGGTGGACAACTTTTCGAGCAACTTGAAAAGGCGCGCCGCCGGCATCAACTCTTGTACGAAATCACCCGCCAGCTGACATCGGGGCTAAATATGGACAAGGTGCTGAATGACATCTTGTCCCTGACAATCCCCTATGTTGGCGCCAGCGACGGCAGCATCATGTTGTTGAACAACCGGATGCAAGTGATCAACCACATCCTGGCCCGCAAAGACCTGTCGGCAGAACGGCAATATCAAGCGATTGGCAACGTGCTCGAAAGCGGGCTGGCGCGGTGGGTGATCGAAAACAGGCAGCCGACCATCGTCGCCGACACCAAGATGGACGAGCGTTGGATGCACCTGCCGGACGATTCGTTCCCCGTGCGTTCCGCGCTGGCCATCCCCTTGCAGCGCGGCGACCGCCTCCGTGGGCTGCTCTTTTTGGTTCATCACCAGCCCAACTATTTCAACCAGGATCACGTGTCATTCCTGTCCTCGGTCGCCGACCAGGCCGCAATCACCGTCGAAAATGTCTTTCTCCTGGATCAGACCCAACAGCGTGTCGCCGAGTTGGCGGTATTGAACGAGATCAGTGAAGCGGCCTCCTCGCTACATTTAGACGACGTACTGCGTATTGTTGCAAAACGCACCGCCCAGGCCTTGCAGGTGAAACGCTGCGCCATCTTTTTGCTGGACGAGACCGGCACACAGTTGATGTTGCGCGCGGTCAACCACCCCGATGTGACCGCCGGCAATTTGGAACTGTTGATCCCGCTGGCGCAAAGCCCCCACATCGCCGAGGCGATGCAGCTGCGACAATCGGTGCAAATTCCGGACATTTTTGCCGATGAACGCCTGCGTTTTTTCTGGGATCAAGCCCAAGAACTGGGAATCAAGGCGCAGCTGGCCGTGCCGCTGATCTCCCAGCAGCGCGTCATTGGCGCGATCAGCCTCGATCGCAGCGCCTCGCACTCGACATTTTCCAAGAGCGAGATCGAATTGTGCCAGACAATTGCCCACCAGGCCGCCAATGCAATCGAGAACGCACGCCTGTATGAAGAGCTACATCGACGCGCCGAACGGCTGTTGCTGGTCAATATGATCAGCCGCGACATCGGCGCATTGTTGGACATCGATCAATTGTTGTGGGAGGTCGTGCGCCTGATCCGCGAGACGCTGGACTGTTATCATGCCTCCATCGCGCTGGTCGAGGGTGAACAGCTGGTTTTCAAGACCAGCCTCAATTACGCGCACCAGACCGCCGAACGTTCTTGTGTATCGCTGGAAGGGGAAGGCGAAGGGATCACCGGGTGGGTGGCCTGTCATGGCCGCTCATTGCTGGTCCCAGACGTCACCCAAGACCCGCGCTACCGGCCGGCCATCGATCTGGCCCACACGCGCTCCGAACTGACCGTGCCGCTCAAAGTCCCGGTCCGCACAAACGGCATCGTCGAAATGCGCGATACCGTCATCGGCGTGTTGAATGTAGAAAGCACCGAGGTCAACGCCTTTACCATCGACGATCAAGACCTGCTCGAATCATTGGCGGCC
>CAYZYE010000047.1:0-21471 GCA_964481205.1 uncultured Anaerolineae bacterium
GATCCAATTTGTACCCTTGGTCGATTTCTTTTGCGCATACAGTTGAAACGGCCCCTCCACGGCCTCGGTCACTTGTTGTTTGATCATGGTGGCAACCACCGTAGGCGTCCCGGCCGTTCCGGTCTCAACCTGCGCAAATTTGACCGCGCGACGTTGGCGCGCCTGCTTGTCGCGCAAATACTGGGCATACTTGTAGGTGATCAGGTCTTTGATCGCTGCGGCCAGAGCGGCAAAATCAATCTCTACACCCAACTCGATCTCGCCGCCAATACCCAGCGCCGCCGCCAACGCGCCACTAATCTTGAGCTTGCCGGCGCCGAACTCGAATTCACCTTCTACACTTCCGCCCGCGCCGGCTTGTACGCCAAGCTTGCCGCTGATCTTGAAAATGACCTTGCCCTTGTACTTGATCGAGCTGCCAAGCCCGACGTCCGCCTTGACCCCGGCAAAAGCCTCTGCCTTGGCGCTGGCCGAAATACCGGCCAGGCTGAGGCCGAACTTTGTCTCGGCGCCGGCCTCGGCGCCGGCCAACCCCTGCACCTCGGCGGTGACATCCATCTCGACATCCTTGATTTTCAAGCTAATGTCGCCGCTCAAGGTACCCTCTGCGCCAGCCTGGGACTGGGCTTCGGCCCACAGGGCGAGGCCGTAATTAAACTGAAAGGCATCCTCTTCCTCAACCTCGCCCGTATCCTCGTCCTCTTTGCGTTCGGCGCCAAAACCCAGGGTAAAGAAATCGCGCAGACTGAAGCGACCGCCGCCCTTGGCTTCGCCCCTGGCGCCGGCAAATCCCTCGGCCTTGCCGCTGATCTTGATCGCCACGATCTCGCCAAACTTGACCTCAAGAGAACCCTCGGCCGAGACCTCGACCCCAATTTTGGCATTGGCAAACATAACCGCTTCTACCTTGGTGATAAACTTGCCAATACGCTCGATCTCAAAAGACCCCCCCACGTTCGCTGTCGCCCTGGCAAACGCCTGCAACTTGCCGGCCAACTCGGCGCCGATCGGCCCATACTGCGCCGTCAACTTGGCTTCCAACTCGCCGCCGGCGTTGAGGTCTACCCCGGCCTGGGCCAAATATTTGAGTCCCTGGATAACGCCTAAAACCTTGCCGCCGATCTCGATATTGGCTTTGGTGCGCTGTTCGCCCACCCTGGCATGGGCCTGACTCTGCGCGCCGCCCTTGGCGCCGCCCTCTAGCGTCACCTGCAACTTGCCCTGGGTGAGTACCTTTTTGGCCGTCGCCTCGCCAAATGCGCCGGCCAGGGCCAGCACCTGCACCGCCTTTTCAATATCGCCCTCTTTGACCCTGCTGATATGCTCGATCAAGGCCTGACTGCCATGCATACGAGAGGTTGTCTTTTCCGTGGTAATGGTCTTACCGACCCCCTGCTCGGTGACTTGGCTCTCGCCCGTTTGCTCTTTCCAACTAGCTCGCCCCCCGGTGGTCTTGCGGCCCGTTTCTTTCCAACCTTCTTCTTGCTCTTCTTCCTGATTTTCCCATTGGACGGTAAATTTCCGACCTTCGCGCTCGGTATCTCGCTGCGCAAGCCCTCTGGCTCCGCTTTGCTGAATGGTATGCACCAATTCGTGCGCCAACAACCGCTTGCCCGCCGTGCTGCCGGGATCATATTGCCCGGCAGCAAAATAAACGTCGCTGCCGTGGGTGAACGCCTTGGCCTGGATGCTCCGGTTTAGCTGCGCCGACCGACTGCCGGTATGCACCCGCACCCCGCCAAAATCCGCGCCGAATTTTGGTTCAAACTCGGCGCGCGTCCCGGCAGGCAGCGATTTGCCGTCCCCTTGGGCGCTGTTTAGCCGGTTTTGAAAATTGTCGCCGGTCTCAAAACCACCGTCGGAATGGCGCAAGAGTGACCTGGTTTGAAGCTCTTTTTCCTCCTCTTGTCGTTGAACAAGCGGCGTAATCGTCGCCGCGAGAGGCTGGGCTTGCAATTCCTCCTCTTCTTGCTCCTCTTGTCTCTGCACGCCACCGGCCCGGCCCCGGCCGCCCATAGGCGTGGACATTGCCACCACCTGCTCGGCGACGTGATCTGCTTCCTGCTCGTATCGATCCCCAACCGGGCCAACGGCCAGCCTGGTTTGGATCAGCCGCGACACAGCGCGATTGCCCGCCGCTCGCTGCAAGGACAAGACAGACCGGGGCAACACCCCGGCCGGCGCGCGCCGTAACATAACCCAGGCAGACGCCGAATCTGGCCGGAACTGCGCACATTGGCTGTTTTCCACCCCAGGTTCGGCGCCGACGGGGCCAACACTTGGGCGTTTGAGCGCCGCTAATTTTTTGGAACGAGTCGTACCCGCATCGGTTGCCATTGCATCCCCATCAAAATCTTGCTCGGCGTTGCTGCATTACCCGGTCAATGACGATCCTATCCACCGATCATGGCATCTTGCTAGTATTTCAATCCCTTTTTGATCCCCCGCCCAAAGAAAAGCCCCATTTTGCGCATGCCGCGCTTGAATTTACCTGGTTTGGCAAAATTCCACAGCTCGGGTCGTTCCCAGCGATCCAGCGCCGAGCGGAACTTGGTGAGCACCAGTTTGGCCTGTTGAACGCCAAAAACATAGCCTTGAGGGTTCTTGGACTTTAGATCGCAGTCCGTGCCCTTCCACGTGGGATCGTAAAACTGGGTCAACTTGGCCCTCCGAGGGGGCTTGATAACGCGGCGAGGATCGTGCCCGGTGCCGGGTTTGCCGTCGCCATGCGCGCCGCGGTCCTCCGCCGAGTGAAGCGCCAGCCCCAACGTCGTCAACGCCTTGCGTTGGTTGTCGTCTTTCCATTCCTGAACGGCCTTGTCGACTAAAAAGTTGACCCGCGCAATGTCGGTCGAAGCGCCATCGCCTTTGTACATCCCGGCCTCGCCGTGGTTGGGCGCCTCGCTCCTTTTCCGCCAGTACCCTTTGAGGTTATCATAGGCATTGCCTTTGAAGGCCATGCCGGTGCCAAACTTGGTCAAAAGCCAGCTATAACCCTTGCCCGCGGCCACGGTGGCCCAGAAACTGGCCCGCATATCCATTTGCTCCGACATGCTGATGAGAAATTCGCGCGCCTGCTTGCTATAGCCGCCGATTCCCTTGAACGCATCCCTGGTGACCTCTTCGTGAGAGGTGGTGTTGCCCGGCCCCCCCCAGCGCGAGATGCGACTGCTCGCGTTGCCCTGCTGGATGGTATGGGTCAACTCGTGAGCCAGCAAGCGTTTGCCCGGCATGGTGTCCGGCGCATAAGCACCGCTGCCCATATAAATGTCTTGCCCGTGAGTGAACGCTTTGGCGTTCACTGCGCGATTCAATTGCGCCGATTTCGCGTCGGTGTGAATGCGCACCCCGCTAAAATCCACGCCGAACTTTGGTTCAAACTCGGCGCGCGTCTCGACAGGCAGCGATTTGCCGCCGCCTTGGGCGCTGTTTAGCTGGTTTTGAAAATTATCGTCGGTCTCGAACCCGCCGTCGGCACGGCGCTGAAGGAGTGACTTGGCCTGAAGCTCTTCTTCCTCCTGCCGCTGAAGAGGCATAGTCCGAAGTTCTTCCTCTTCTTCCTCCTGCCGCTGGAGCGGCATGGTCCGAAGTTCTTCCTCTTCTTCCTCCTGCCGTTGGAGCGACATAGTCCGAAGTTCTTCTTCCTCTTGTCGCTGAACAAGCGGCGTAATCGTCTCGGCGAGGGGCTTGGCTTGCACTTGGGCCTCTTGGTGCCGCTGCACGCCACCGGCTTGCGCCTGGCCGCCCACAGACGTCGGCATCGCCACCACCTGCGCGGCGACGCGATCGGCCTCCTGCTCGTACAGATCCCCCACCGGGCCAACTCGTAGCTTGGCCTGAATCAAGCGGCTGACCGCCCGGTTGCCCACCGTGCGCTGCAAAGCCAACACGCCAGCGGGAGTAGCCCAATTGGGTTTGGCGACCGTGCGTCCAAGAACGCCCATATTGGCGCGAGACGATACAACAGCCGTCCTTTGCCGTACCGGCCTGACCACCTGCCGCTTGATGATTAACCGACCTTTTGCGTTTGCGCGACGCGCTCGTTGAACAGACATCCTATCCTCCTGATCGAGACTGGGACAGAACCAAATCTTGGCCAGATCATTTAGAAATAAAACACTTGAATTCCGGTAAAACCAACATCCTCAGATGCGGCTTCCAACGGGAAACGCGACATCTGAGGATGCAGGCACGACAGGACAAAAGCACAACACACTGGTATGCCCCCCACTCACCAAACCAGAACTTGCCAGTCAATGCCTACATCTCGAGGCCGCTGAAAAACCCAAGATGGACCGCAAGACACCAAAATTATTCAATGCTTGTGAATGTTAACGATGCTTTTTGATGCTTTATTTCCTGGCGGTCTCTGTAGTTGGCAAACTTTTTTTCAGTGGACTCTTGTCCTATTCATTGTACCATAACCGCGCTAGCTGGGCGAATTGACCACCGCCGAAGAACGCCAGGAACAAC
This sequence comes from uncultured Anaerolineae bacterium, assembly GCA_964481205.1. Taxonomy (GTDB): domain Bacteria; phylum Chloroflexota; class Anaerolineae; order JAFGEY01; family JAFGEY01; genus CAYRXM01. The sequence goes on from CAYZYE010000047.1 coordinate 4,474, forward strand.
AAGCCCCTTACGTTCCCGATGCTTTACGCGCACTTGGACCTATACCAATCTGGTGAACGTCAATATTGAGCGTGAATTTTGCGTGAATTCCTACACTGTCAGGTCAGCTTCGTTGACCAACCGCCCCATCTTTTGCAACTCGCGACGCATGCCGTGAAGCAAATGTTTCATCTCGACCCGGCCGCCGTCGGCGGCGGCCAGATAAGCCGCGCCAACCAAAATGTTGCGGATGTTGCCGCCCGCCAATTTGAACCGATCGGCCAACAAAGCGAAATCCAAATCAACCGCGTGCGGCACATCTGGCGGGAAAAGCGTCCGCCAAATACGCAGCCGATATTCTTTTTCGGGAAAGGGAAAATCGAGGGCAAATTGCAGACGGCGGGTAAACGCCTCATCGAGGTTGGCGCGAAGGTTGGTCGCCAGGATCGTCACCCCGTCATACGCCTCCATCCGCTGCAACAAATAGCTGATCTCGACATTGGCATAGCGGTCGTGCGCATCTTTGACCTCGGAACGCTTGCCAAAGATCGCGTCCGCCTCGTCGAAAAAGAGAATCGCGTTGCTGCTCTGCGCCTCGCTGAAAATCTTTTCCAGGTTCTTTTCCGTCTCGCCAATATACTTGCTGACCACCGTCGACAAGTCGATCTTGAACAAGTCGAGACGCAGCTCGGCGGCAATCACCTCGGCGGCCATCGTCTTGCCTGTACCCGGCGGCCCGGCAAACAAGATCGTCACCCCGTCACTCGACGTCAGCTTGGTACCCACACCCCATTCTTTCAACACCTGGGGCCGGCCGCGCACGGTATCGACAATCTCGCGCAGCATCGTCATCTGATCATCAGGCAAAACAATGTCATCCCAGGAATAACGAGGTTCTATTTTGCGCGCCAGACTGGACAACCCCGGACTGGAATGGGCGCGCGCGGCGACAAAAAGGTCCTGGCCTTGCAACGCCCCACCCCGTTGGGCAGCAATATCCTCGGCCGAGGCAATGGCGTCGCGGATTTGCTCCGTCGTCAACGCAAACTGTCCGGCCAGCGCCGTCACTGCCGGCTCTAGATCGTCCCGCCGGAGAAAATGCCGCCACAGCGCCTGGCGCTGCGCGTAAACCGGCGTTGGAAACTCGACCCAAAACAGCCGGCGCTCGCGCTCGATGCCGCGCGCCTGCCACGACTCGCGCCCGGCCACAATGATCAGACCGGGAAAAGCGCACAACTCGGCCAACAACTCGGCCCAAGGCGCATCATCGACCAAACAAGCGTCCCAGCCGGTCAAATAGGGCGCCGCACCGGTCAAACGGGCGTCGCGCAACGCCAGACGCAACGCGCGCAGCAGAGGCGCGCCATCCTGGATCACGCCGGCCAGATCGACCGACAGCAGAGGGCGATGGATGTGGGCGGCCAACAACCTGGCTGCCGCGTGCTGGCTGTCTCGATCGACGCCATAGAAAACCACCACCGGCCAATCCTCCCGACTCAAACGGAGCAAATCGGCCAGCTGGCGCTGCACCTGCGCAGCCAGCAAACGGTCGTCGGCGCGCGCCTGGGCGTGCGCCAAAGCCGCGTGTGTACCCAGCTCGACGTGCGGACGATAATGTCCCAACAGCCAGGCGATCGTCGCCTCATCGACGCTCAAAGGTTGACCCAACAAAGAGGCGCCCTCTGCACCGGGTTCAACCACCCGCGCCAGCAAAAAATGTCGAAAAAGCGGCGCGTCATCGCCCAATTGCGCCAGACGCCGCAGACGCTCGGCCGGGCCAGACTCGCACAACAAATCCAGGATCAAATTGACGGTGGGGCGCTGGCGAGTGACATCATTTTGCAAATAGCCATACAGCTGGCGATAACGCAGATCCAACGCCGGCGCCAGACAAATCAAAAAAGCGTCCAATTCAAAACGCCCCAACTCGCACGTCGCCGTCAACTGTGCCAGGCGCAATGGGACTTGGTCCCGCTGCGCCTGGTCGATCACAGACTGGATATGCTGTTCACTCCGAGCCAACGCCTGGGCAAACGCCCGTTCATCCTCTCGATCCCGCCGCGCAACCTGCCCCCAACTGCTGCCAAATGGCCGCGACAGCAGCGCGTTGGCGTCCGCGTCGGAGACGTGCAGCCCCCGGAACGCATCGGCTGGGTCTTGGCCGGCCAGCTGCCAGCGCCGCACGGCGCGCTGAATAAAAACATCGATCCGCGCCAATTCAGCTTGCAAATGGAGCAGGGCCAGATCGATTGGATTGGAGGAACACTCAACGTCCATCTCGCCACCCTACAAGTTGGTTGACCGGCAATTTGGATTTATAGTACCACGAACCAAACGCTTTGTCAACGAACCTCCGCCTGCGCCAGCCCCTCGACCAAAGCGCCATACGCCGGCTTGGGCCGATACGCCTCATCGAAAGGCAAGGCCGCGCCCGAACCAACAAAAAAGTCTGGCACCCACGAATGCCGATCGGTAAAGCCCCACATAGTCACCGCCGTGCATTTTTCCGCGTCCAAACACACCGACAACAGATCACGGTAAATCTGCGCCTGCTCGAGCAACCGCGCGCCGGTTGGTTTGCCGTGAATACGCACATCCAATTCGGTAATATGCACCTCTAACCCCAAAGCATTCAGGCGAGCAATGTTTTCCTGCACCGCGCTCCACCTGGGCGGCATATTCAACGTAATGTGCATTTGCAGGCCAACCCCGTGAACCGGCACACCGCGAGCCAGCATCCCCTTGAGCAACTCGTACACCATGTCCGACTTGCGGTCCATCCCCTCTGCGTTATAATCATTGTAAAACAACAGTGCATCAGGATCGGCCTCGTGCGCCCATCGAAAAGCCAGATCGAGATAATCGGCGCCGATCACCTCTTGCCACACCGTCGGACGCAGCGTCCTGCCGCCATCGGCCACCGCCTCGTTGACGACATCCCACACGCAAATGCGCCCCCGATAGCGGCCAACAACGGTGGCCACATGTTCCCGCATCACCCTGAGCAGCTCGTCGCGCGTCCATTGACCATCCTGGAGCCACAAAGGCAGCTGGTTGTGCCAGATCAAGGTATGCCCGCGCACGCGCATATCGTGCGCCTGGGCAAACTCGACAATCGCATCGGCCTCTTGAAACGCATACTGGTCGGGGCGCGGATGCACCGGCTCGAACTTGAGCGCGTTCTCGGTAGTGACAAAATTAAACTCGCGCGCCAAAACCTCGCCATAAAGCGGCTCATCGCGCAATGGCGCCAACGACACGGCGGCACCGATCTTGAAACCGCACCGATCGGCCAGGTCGCGCAACGGCCCGGTGGGCGCATCGACAGACACATCGGATGGAAGCGCACCGGTTGGCAAGGCCGCCGGCCGGCATGCGACCAACACGAACAGAAACAACAACACCCAGCGCGAGGACTTCATCGGTAACGCCCGTACCTGGTAAAGGCCCGGCAGGCGACATCTTGCCACCTGGGATCAAGCCCCAGCGCCTCATTGCCATTGTAATACCCGGCAATGAACCCGCCATCTGCACCGCCCAACCTGGCAATCATCGCCTCGGCATCGGCCTCGATCTTGGCCGCGTCCCGGGTCGGCAGCGTCGCCTGGATGTCCACCGGACACCAAAACGTCACCTGACCATGAAACCGGGCCAACACATCGATCCCGTGCAGGCGCGGCTGATCGAACTGCAACACGTCGATCCCGGCCTCGATCAGATCGGGAATGATCTTGGTGATCTTGCCGCAAGAGTGCATAAAAACACATAAACCGTGCTCGTGAGCCACGCTGCACAAACGCACAAACCCCGGCTTGAACATCTCGCGCCACGTCTTGGGGTTGACCATCAAGTCAAGCTGCGTGCCCCAATCTTCGGGAAACATGATCGCGTCGGCGCCGGCCAGAGCATACTGCACAATGACCCCGGCCAGCAGATCCTCGAGGCGCTTGAGCAACACACTCGACTTGTCCGGTTCGAGCAGCAAATCCATCAAAAACTGATCGAGGCGGCGCATCTTGCGCGCAATGTTGAACGGAAACCCCGGCAGCCCGCCAACGCGAAACCGGTCGTTGTCTGGGTCGCCAAACACCTCGCGCACAAAATCGAAATGACGCGGATTGGCCAGATCGGGCAAAGGCACGGTATGCACCTCGTCGAGATCGGCCTCGATCACACCACGCGCCACCTCACCCTTGCTGTGCGCATCGACGCGCGCCCAGGTATTGCCCCACTCATCGACATACTCTTGGCGGCCGCCGCCCACATCATGCCATTCGCGCGAAAACCCGCGCAGCCGGTACCCGGCCTGACTGAAATCGTGCCAATACGGCGGCGGCATCGACCCGGCCACGCGATCCGGGCCGCTAAATTTCACAGTACGCAAGACGATCTCTCGGGAATCCATGCCCACTCCTTTACCCAAGCTCGAAAAAGCCAACCTGTTCCAAAGCAACGCGAAGCAAAGCCACCTCGTCATCGCCCAACCGCCCAAAAGGCCGCCGATAATAACCGCAATCAAAACCGATAAAACGCATCGCCTCCTTGAGCGCGACCAACCCGCCATATTGATGCAAAGTATCGATCACCCGATTTCCCTGCGCCTGAAGACGACGCGCGCCATCCACGTCGCCGGCGCGAAACGCATCATACAATTTCACAAAATGACGTGGCAACACGTTATACGTACTGCCGATCGCCCCATCCACGCCAACGGTCAACATCGGCGCCAAAAGCTGGTCCGGCCCGCTGAACACATTAACCCGCCCTTGCGCCAACGAAAAAATCTGTTCCAACAAGTACATATCCGGCGCAGTGTACTTGAACCCCCGCACACCCGGAATCTGACACAACTCCCACATTTGCGCGGCGCTCACAGTCACCCCCGTCGAGCCGGGAATATAGTAAATGTACAACGGCAAAGCGCAAGCGCGCGCAATCAACTCGTAATGCTCCTTGATCGCCCGAAAACCGACATTGTAGTAAAAAGGCGGAACCGCCGCCACCGCATCGGCGCCGACCGCTCCGGCATGCGCGGCCAAAGTCAACGCATCTGCCGTCGCCGCCGCCCCCACATGCACAATCACCGGCGCACGCCCGCCGACCTGCTCGACCACCACCTCGGCCATGCGCTTTCGCTCGACCAACGGCAGCAAAATCCCCTCGCCGGTGCCGCCGCAAACGTAAAAACCACCTACGCCGGCGGCGATCAAATGATCGACCAGGCGACGTGTCACCGGCACATTGATTCGCTCGTCGCCCGTCAGCGGCGTCACCAAAGCGGGCCAAATACCTGTCCAGCGCTGCATCATCCTCCTCCTTTTATCACTCGCCCAAAACCGCCGCATCTCCTCGAATCACCGACAACACTTGCGGCAGCAACAACTGCGAAGTCGCCAACCCTTCGTGACCATAGATCGTCTCATTCCCCTGCCAATCGCCGAAATAGCCGCCCGCCTCGCGCAAAATCGGCGGAAACGGCCCACAATCCCACACCGCCATGATCGGATCGAGCATCAACTCGGTGCGCCCGGTTGCGACAAGCAAATAACCATAGGCGTCGCTCCACCCGGCGCGATAATACACCGCCTCTTGAATGCGCTGCCAGGCCGCACCGCGCCCGTACCGGGCAAACGCGGCGACATCGGTAAAATTGACCACCGCGCGATCGAGCGAGTCGACACGCGACACATGCGCGCGGCGGCCATTCCACCAGCACCCCTCGCCGGTCGCCGCGGCCAACATCTCGCCCAAAGCGGGGTAATACGCCGCTCCAACCTCCACCCGGCCATCGATCTCTAGCCCGATCAGCACCGCGTAAAGCGGCACACCGCGCATAAACGACTTGGTGCCGTCAATCGGGTCGATAAACCAGCGATGACTGGCCCCGTCCGTCTCCGTCGTCCCAAACTCTTCGCCGACGATGGCGTGCTGGGGGTACGCCTTTTCGATACGGGCGCGGATCAACTCTTCGGCCTGGCGATCGGCAACCGTCACCGGCGTATTGTCCGCCTTGAAATCGACCGCCACGCCGGCATAAAAATGCCCCAACGTCGACCTCCCGGCCACATAAGCCGCCTCGACGGCAAAATCCAAATACGAACGCAATGATTCAGCCACAACCTGCTCCTCTCATATCCCGGATAAAGTTCTCACCCACCGAGACCATATTCTAGTCGAAAGCACAGACTGCGCAAATACCCCAACCCGCACTTGTGCCCGGCGCCGGGAACGTGTACAATAAGCCCGATGGTGGAACAGGAAAAAGCGTGGGCGCTGATGAATAAAAAGCGCCCCCGAACCGCCGAGGAGTCCAAGATGCGTTATCACATTATTTCACTGGGCTGTCCCAAAAATTCGGTCGATGCCGCCGGCATGGCGCGCTTGCTCGATCGCGCCGGACACCAGGCCGTTGCCGCCCCGGACGAGGCGGAGCTGTTGGTGGTCAACACCTGCGGGTTTATCGAGGCGGCGCGCGCGGAATCGCTGGCCGTATTGGCCGAACTGGCGCAGGCAAAACGGCCAGCCCAACGCCTGATCGCTGCCGGGTGTTGGGCGCAACGCGCGGGAGAATCGCTAAAAGACGAGATCGCCGGCCTGGACGGCATCCTGGGAACGCGCCGGTGGGCGGAAATCGTGCCCCTGGTCAAGCGACTTGCCCAAACCAGGACACCAACCCTGATCGGCAACCCGCCCACACCTCGCCGCGTCGACCTGCCGCGCACAGCGGTACAAGGACGCAGCGCATACCTCAAGATCGCCGACGGGTGCAGCGCGTCCTGCTCATTCTGCGCGATCCCCTTGATCAAAGGCCCGGCGCAGAGCCGCCCCCAGGCCGAAATTTTGGCCGACGCCCGGCGCCTCGAAGCCCAAGGCGTACAAGAGATCGTCCTGATTGCCCAAGACACAACCGCGTATGGCCGCGACCGGGGCGAGCCGGACGCGCTGCCCGCGCTGCTCGACGCCCTGGTCGAAACGGCGCCCGGCGTGCCGTGGATCAGGATAATGTACGCATATCCACAACACATCAGCCAAAAACTGATCGAAACGATGGCCCGGCGTCCGCAAATCTGTCATTACCTCGACCTGCCGTTGCAGCACGCCCATCCGGCGGTGCTCAAACGGATGCGTCGCCCCGACAACATAGAGCGGGTCAAACGCCTGATCGACGACCTGCGCGAGGCCATGCCCGACGTTGCCATTCGCACCTCGTTTATCGTTGGATTTCCCGGCGAAACCCAAGCCGAGTTTCGCGCGTTGGAACGGTTTATTGACACAGTCCGTTTTGACAAAGTGGGGGTTTTTGACTATTCGCCCGAAAAAGACACCGCGGCATTCGAGCTGGGCGATTCTGTGCCGGCGGAACTAAAGATGGAGCGCTACGATCGCTTGATGCGCCGCCAGCAGTCGATCTCGCTGGCCGGCAATCAAGCTCAAATCGGTCGCCTGCTGCCCGTGTTGATCGAAGGAGTTGGCGAGGCCGAGTCCCAAGACCCGGACCAGGCGCCCATCCCAATCAGCGTGGGGCGTTCGTACCGCGATGCGCCAGAGATCGATGGGCTGGTTTTGATCGAGGATCGGATTGAACCGGGGCAAATGATCACAGTGCGCATCACCGATGCGCTAGAGTATGACCTGGTGGGGGTGATTCAAGAGTAAATTGCGAACAGAGCATTTTGACTTGCTTGACATTAAAAGCCAGCTCATCGACGACAAACGAGATCGATGAATCGGGCATAAACGTCACCTCGGCGTTACTCATCGGCGCAAAAGCCGCGCTGTCGCGTCGCAAAGCGTCGATGACCTGAAACCGTCCAACGAAATAAAAATTGCCCACCACGCGCCAGGGCGTCAACTCGATCAACAAACGATGCTCGTTTCGCCCCAACCTGGACTGAATGGTGCGCTGCGCCAGAGTCCAAGTGTGCCCCTTGACCCGCTGAGGAACGGCCAACAAAATCGCCGCCTTGTCGATCCAGGCGTCATGGCCGGCGATCCGGGTCCCGCGCAAATCGCCCAGATCGCTGACCTGCATCTCTTGAAAGAGCAAAACGCTGTGCCGGGTGTCATTCAGTTCATCACGAATGTGGATGTGATGCGTATTGATCACACCGGTGACGCGCGTCGCGGTCGTAAATATCTCGACCGGCATTCGTTTCGACAAGGCGCTCATAGCATTGTTCCCAACTTTTTTTTTCCGTTGGACGGCGCCGCCGGCCGCTAGGCCACGGCAATGTTCAGGTCTTTTACCAGTGCGTCAACGTCGATGCCATGCGCGGTCGCGCCATCCCGAATGTTTTCAAAACGCGCGACGGCGCATCCAACGCACATTAACCCATGCTGCAAAAAAACTCGCACCGTTTCAGGGTGGTTCTTGACCACATCGCCAATAGGCATTTCGGCGGTGATTTTTTCTTCTGCGACAACAGTCATACATTCCTCCGTTTTTAGATTTGCATCAATCCAATTTTGCCAATGATAACACAACGCCGTCATTTTGTATGTGACAAAAGTCTCGCCGGTTGGCCCTAGAGCGACTGAATGGTCTGGCTCACCGAGGCAATCAGCGCATCTTGAGAATCGGGGGACAATGGCGCCGACGGCGCAACGACAAAATGCCAGCCGCCCGACTGCTCGACGGCGCCGGCAATTTGGTCCTGCACATCCCGAACGGTGCCATCCACAAACGTGGCCGGGTTGAGACCACCCATCAAGCCACAGCGCACCTGCCGCCGCGCCCCGGCGATCGACGGCGCGGCGCGCCAGCTCTCCCAATTGACGACCTGAACCGGATATTGGTTGACCTCGTCAAAGCGCAGATTTTCTCCGGGCAAACTCAGAACGCGAATAGCGGCGCGATCGACCAATGGCCGCCAGACTTGCAGATCGAACTCGCGCACAAAACCACGGTATTCGCGTCGGCGAATCAACTCTTGGTTGGCCAAACGGTTGATCAGCATAAACCCATCGACGCCGGCATCCAGGCACGCCGCCGCCAGATCGATGGTGGCCTGCGTGATCCGTTCCAACCCCGATCTCAAGTCGTTGGAAAAAGACCGCATATCCTGAATCACACGCCCATTGCACAACATATCGGCGGTCGTGAGCGGGCTGAACAAGGGCAAGATCACCGGCGCATCATCTGCCCCCAACTGCGCTTTGATCAAACGAACCGCTTCGATCTCGCGCTGCAAAGAACTGGTTAGAACATCGATCTCTGCCAACTGTCGCCAATCGGTGGCCCGTTCGACGGCCGGGCTGACGATGTAATGGGCGATCTCGTCGTTCCCAAAGGAACGAATGTCCATCTGCCAGGCCTCGGCCATATAAAACGGCCCTGGGGTCAAGACGATCAGGTCGAGACTGTAACGGTGATAAAATTCGAGCGTTGCCCTCGCCAACCCGGCGGCCGTTCGATCCTGGGCATAATAATGTCGCCACAAGGTAAACGGAATCCGATCGACCTGGCGACCATCCAGGGCAGCGAGCAGACGTTCGCGCTTGTTCATCTCAACTAGGCCTCCATCAACCGATAACCGCGTCCGCGAACGGTTTGCAAATAGCGCGGTTCTGCCGTATCCAGTTCGATTTTCTTGCGCAGACGGCTGACCAACTTTTCGATCCGCGCGTCGTCCACCTGATCGATGTACTCGTCGCCCCACACACTTTCGACGATCTGGTACTTGTCGCACAATTTGCCCATCCGCCCGTACAAAAGCAGCAGCAGGCGAAATTCGAGATCGGTGAGCGTTTCGGTTCTTTTACCGTCCACCCAGACCTCGCCAGAATCCACATCGACGCGCACGCCGGGCGGATACGGGGCGCTCACCAGCCTTTGGCGGCGCACAAAGCCGCCGAACAACGCGCCAAAAACATCGATCCCGTGCCCGGTTTGCCTCAAGATACCCTGACGAAGCAGGGGAACAAGCCGGTCGCGTTCGACGCCCTGCCCACCGACAAACTCGAGCAACGTGGCCTGCTGCGAAGCGCTCAACGCATTCCACAATTTGACGCACTCGGCGCGAACGTTCAGATCGCTGTCCAATTTGTCCCGCACCAGCCCATAATCGCCTTCATCCATGTCAACGCCGATCACGCCCAGCACGTGGCACACAGCTTCGATCAAACCGGGATGCCCGCCGGTCTGCTGCCACACAAAATCGCGATCCCGATCCGTGGCCGCGTCATCTCCCAGCAACCTGGCCGTGGCGCGCTGCATATCCGTCCGCGTCAACGGCCCCAGGTAAAGAGTCTGGTGCGCAAACAGCTCGCCAAACTCGCCAATTTCAGCACCTTCGCGCATATCCTCCAACCGCTTTGCCGTTGCGACAATATAGCACAGTTTTTCGGCATAGCGATCGTGCAACGCGCGCAAGTTGAGAAAAACTCGCTGATCGATCTCGGTAAAGGGTTCGTCAAACTCGTCGCAGAGCAGCACGATGCGCTTGCCCAACCCTTCACACAAGGCAATGATCCCCTCATTGAAACCAAGCGGCACGCGAAAGGGATTGCTCGAATCGACCACCTGGCGATACGCCTCTTGAACGCGCTCGCGAACCGGTTCTGTTTCCAGAGTCTGCAACGCCGAGAGCGCGCTGCGCAAAATGATCTCATAGAAAGCTTGCTCGGTCATTTCGACCATCAAATTAAAGTCAATGTGGATGTAAAGCACGTCGGCCGGCTCTGCCTGAGAACGGCTCGCAGTCTGAACCGATCGCAGCAAAGCCGACTTGCCCATGTTGCTCAAGCCGACAACGGCACAACACTCGGCGTCTTGCACGCATTTGAGAACAAATTGTATTTCATTGGCGCGTAAAGCGAGTTCATTTCGAGTCATACGACGATTGTCCTGATCATCACAACCTGAACGCGATCTTATTTTCGCAGCTTGCGCGCGGCAAAAATAATGCCGGTCAATCCAACGGCGATCGAGGCGATGCCCAAACCGCCCAGGCCGGTCTGCGGCGTCGACGAACCCCACTCTGTCGAAGCAGGGCGCGTAGCCGTAGCCTTGGCCGTTCCAGCGGTGCTGCCCTGATCTTGCACAACGCGCGTGTTCGTGGCCGTCGGTTCCGGCGCAGTCGTGGGCAGCATCGTCGGCGTCCAGGTGGGAAGCTGGGCGACGGTCGTTGCCGTCGGCTGCGGCGTCGGCGTCCAGGCTTGCGCCTCCAGCGTCGCTGCGGCAATCGTCTCGGTAACGGCGGCCAGACTGGCCTGTTTTCGCTTGGGCACGATAAAGACCAGTGAACCGATCAAGGCCAATACGCCCAACAAGATCAGGCCGCCCATCGCAATGGCGATAAAGATAAACGCCTTGTTGGATTTGCCCTCCTGCGGTTCGACGGCTTCTTCTTCTGGCTGATCTTCTGGGGGCAGGCCGCCCAGCGGGCCTCCGCCAAATGACAGACGATCATCTAAACTCATGATGGTACTCCTCTCTGCACACTGCTGCGAACATTGTATTATAGCTGGGTGATGCCCCCCAATGACAAATCATTACAGACCCACCTGAAAAAACCTGTCATCTCGGGGCTGTTCAATTCTTCCAGCGGTTGAAACCGCGCCTGGCGAGCCGTTGGCTGGTCGTCCCCCTACGGCGACGAGTCCCCGCCAGCGGTGACTTGACAAAATTGAACAGCCCTACCTGTCATCTGATGTTTCATTTCTCTGCGATGGCGTCAGAGAATGATTTCCAGGTTTTCAAACGGGATAAAAACCCGCCCCGCCGATCCGAGATCGACTTGGGCGCCTTGCACGCTGACACCCGATTCGACCCGGCATGAATGGGCGGGCAGGGAAACGACATTGCCAATTCCGCCTTGATACGGCGCGCGCGTTGCGCGCACGCGCGTCCCCACGGTCAAACGCACATCCTGGCGCGCATCCCTGGCCTGCCCGTCGGCGGGCAGAGGGATCACAACTTCAGGGCGGCGATTTTCCCGGCGCACAAGCGTGGTGGGATTAAAGCACGCCTCGCGATCGAGATACGAACAAAGCAGGTCAAAGGTATCCGGGTGCATGGGCGCATCGCCAAACCCTTCGGTGATGATGACCGGCAAAGACGCGGCCTCGATCAGCGGACGCAGTTCGCCGGGAATGCTGCCCACGATGACGCCCCCGACTCTGGTTTCAACCGCTTTGTCGATCGCCTCCGGGGTCAAAGTACGGCCGCCGATCAAAATCGAGCCGATCTGTTTCGGCGTAATCATTTCGGTTTGCAAAGGCGTTTCGCCGTCGGGCGAAGCGCGCTGCAACTTGGCGCGCAACTCTGCCCCCACCCCCCAAACCCCCTCGATGACCGCGCCCGTGACCTCTAGTTCAATGCCGTAATTTGAGACGAGAGCGACCACACGCCCCGGATAAAAGGCCGTCAACTCGATATGCCGGGGAGCGATCTCGATCAAGATTCGATTGCCGCGCGCGTCAATGATCGCGCCGTTGACCGGCGAAACGCATTGGCGTTTGATCAGCAGGCCGCTCCGGGCAATGACCTCGCCTTTTTTGATCGGCTCGTTCAGTTTTTTCACCAGAACCTTGCGCACGTCCGGCACACGGACGCCCATCATTTTTTCCAGGTTGAGCAGGCGATAGCCCATCGGCTCGTCCGTTTCGGCGACGACCGAATCTGCCGCGACCTGATCGCCGACACGGCGCTTGACCAGCCCCGGTACAGGCAGCCGGCGCTGTCGATAGATTGTTGCCAGTGGTGAAAGATAATTCTTGGCGTAAAGCACCTATTTATTCCTTAAACTGTCGTCATTTGTTCGAGCCAACGGTCAAGCTGTTGTCGTCTCGTCTGCTCATCCTCGTCCAGCGCGAGCGGCCGCCCCCGCGCATCGACGATCAAGCCGACCGCACCGCCCGGACATTCGATGGTTTGGCTTTTGCCCTTGCCCTGACCGATGTCGAGACCAGATGCCGGAAGTAACTGCAATTTGCTGCCCGGAGCGACGGTTTCCAACGGAATGATCTGCACATCGCCAAACTTGACCTCGACCCGCAAATCTGACGTTTTGTCGGCCGACTTGACCGTCAGCGCCGTGTCGCCGGGTTTGGCGTATCCCGCCGGCGCGACGACCACGCCGAGAAAGGTCAACCCATCGTTGCGCAAAGCCTGCACCAGGATCATCGGCTCGACCACACCGGCGACGCCGAGCGCAGGCAGCAGGTTATGCTCATCCAGGTACAGCGCGCTGACGCCAAGTGGTTGCAGCGCGTCCAACAAGATGAGCGCCGCGTACCCGTGATCGGGCGCCTGGGTCAACAAACGACCGCCGGCAATGATTGGATCGCAGGCGGGAATCATCCCCTCGCGCCCATCCGATCGCTGCGGCCAGCCGGGCAAAGAATCGTCGAGCGCGACGCGGATCGCTTCCCTCGCCGCCGCCTGGATCAAGAGCAAATCCTGGCGCGTCTGGGGGATCGACCCCGGACGCAGCGTTTTGTTCATCAACCGGTCATACGCTTCCGGCCGCGACAGCTCAAAGGGCAGCCAGCGCAAAATAGCATCCAAATCGACCTGGTGCAACAGCCCCGTCAACCCGTAGCCAATGCCAATATCCGTGCGCACGGTGGTCAACGGATGGCCGTCCTGGCAGACATTGAGGGTGACGGTCGAGCTGCCCACATCGACGCTCAACGCCGGTTTGGACGACTGCCATACGCGCTCGCAAAAACGCACCACATAGTCGCTGGCCCGCGCCGTCGGCAGGACAATCGCCGGCGTCCACGCGGTCAACGTTTGAATGCCGGGCAAAGCCGACATTTTGAGATCGTAAAAGAGCAGTTCCAATTCTTCGTGCGCCGGGGCAATGTTTTCGGCGTTGGGCAGCGGGCGCACGTTATCGACGATTTGAACCTGAGTGAGGCCGTCAAACAACTTGGCAATTTGCTTGCCCAACCTGGCGTTGCCCGCATAGACGATCGGCGGCGCGGCGTCGCCCATCAAATACAAGGCCACGCGAATAATATCTCGCGCAATGGTCAACACCGGAGTTGTCGCCCCACCGTCCGTCCCGCCGGCGATACAAATTGCATCCGGCAATTCGCGTAAAATGGCATTGATCTGGTCATCCTGGGCGCGCGGCTCATTTTGATCGGGCGCTTGTTCCAACGAAATAATGTCAACAAGGTCGGTATAGGTCGAAAGCGCCGCCCGTCGCGCGCTGGCCAAGCTCACGTCTCGAACCAGCCCGGCCAAAACCACGCGCAGCGGCTCGGCGGCGCTGCTGGTGGCTAAAAACCGATCGATGCCCCGGCCATCACCGTATTCTGGGGTGACCAGTTGGTTGTTTCGATCCAAAAATGTCCGGCCGGTGGTCTGCTCCAACTGGCGAATGGCGTCGATCACGCCGGCCGAGACATCCCGCCAGGGCTGCTTGACCGTGCTGATCGACTGCGCATAGGCGATAAAACGATACTGCCCTTCCACCACGTCCAGCAAGACGACCTTGGTGGTGCTGCTGCCACAGTCTGCAATCAAGATGGATTCCAGTGCAAGTTGTACGTCGCTCAAATCGCCCTTCCCGGCTCTAGATTTCGGGCAGAAAACCCCAAATGGTGACAATGATAAAGCGGACGCGATCGACGAGCAGCGATATGCGCGTGATCGCCGTCATTGCAAAGAGCGCGCCAAAAGTAAACATTATAAAGACCTTGCCAAATCCTGTAGCCAGACGCAAAATGGGGTCTCTCAGGCGCGCAATGCGCCGCGACCCGCCCTCGGTGTTAAAGTAAAAGTACAACAAAGTGCTGACCGTGCCCACGACGACAATCAATGATTCCAGAGCATAAATCGCGGACAACTCTTGTGTGCCCTCTCGCAAAGCGGCATCTTGATAATGGGCCGGGTTGAGAGAAACAAATGTCGCCTCAACCTGCGGCAGCAGCGTTCCCAGGATCGCGCCGCCGACGGCCAGCGCCGCGCCCACGCCAAACAAAAAGGCGATGGTGATATTGCCCAGGCTGCTCCACGACCGCTTGACTTTGGACAACAAGAGCAGGCAGAGAAGCAACGGGATCAAATAAGCCCACTCTCCGCTGCCCAGATGCTGGAACAGCCTCGGCGCCAAGACACTGTGCCAGGCCATGACGGCAAGGTATCCCAACGACACACCGACAAACATATAGGTCACAAGCCGGTAAATGGCGTGGAAAAAAGGAATATCTTTGATTAAATAAGCATAGACTGCAAGCGTCAGCAGGAATGCAATCAAGGTCAGTACATCAATGTCCATACGAGATCATTGTTTCTCCGGCCTGGGCCGTTTCAGAAGAAAAGTGACGCCGCTCGCCATCAAAATGGCAACCAGCACAAATTGTGCATATCCCTGCAAAACCAGGTTATTTTGCGCATAATCCGGCGATATTGCCGGATCGAGCAAACTCTCGTAATAAGCAGCCCCGGCCAAACCGACGAGCATCCCCTGGATTTGTTTCTTGGGCGCCTCATAATAAGGCAAAAGGTAAGGCGAGATCGAGGCGCTGACGCCGGCGGCAATGTCGATTGGGTACTGGCTGGCGATCTGCTCGATCCACCAGCGCACATGCTCCTGGTTCCCGCTGAGCGGGATGATCAGATCAAAGCCCTCAAATTGCGCGATCCTTTGCCCAAGCGGCGTTTGCGCCGGGGTTTCCGACGCGCCCAGGAACGTGGTGCCCCCGACCGGATTGCCGATAAAGGCGTACAGCGAAGCCGGGTGCGGCGGCAAATACCCCAGATTGATATAGTGCTGCCCCGGTACAAAGCCGGCATTTTCGTCAAACAACTCTTGGACAATAGCGACGCCTTGCGGGGTAATGCTGACCGCGACGATCCTGACCTGCTGGTACAAGAGGTGGCGAATGATCGCTCTGGCTTGCGGCGAAAGTTCGCCGTCCAACGACGCATCATAGTCCACGGCCAACAGAACGACGCTGTCCGGCGCCAGCTCGTCAAGCGTATTGTAAAAAGCGCGCGCCTCTTCCATCTTGGGCGGCGAGATCAAACCGCTCAACGTATCGGGCAGAAACGCGGCAATGACAATGGCGAGCAACAGCGCCGCATAGATCGCCCAGCGTCCCAGGCTGGCCAAAACCAATTGGCCGGGCGCCTCCGAAACGGAAACCGGCTGCGCGGGCGTGAGCGCCAAAATCTCTTCAAACAATTTGGCCTCGGCCGGCCAGCTTTCCGGCATCGGCTGCGTCGGCGCATACTTGGAACGAGGCGAAATAGCCAGCAGCGGTTCCGGGGCCAACAACCCCCGCAGCCCGGTCAACGGGCCGCTGGTTTCGGCCGGCGCCTCTTTTGGCAACTCGTCCGGCGTCTGGGCCTGCAAATCCGCGATCCAGGACGCGAGATCGGCGTCGGCGGGGATGACCGGCGTTGCTTTGTGCCCCGGCCTCGCGATCGCGTCACCTGGAGCGCCAACCTGGGGAGATACGGCCATAATCTCTTCGAGAAACTCGGCATCGGCGTCCGAGCCGGCAAACTCGGACTCTTGGAGCCAGTCGGGCAGTTCGACCGGAACCTCTTGGCCCAACGCTTGCGCGGCCAGTTCGTCGGATTCGATCAAGTCGATCTCTTCCAGCCAGTCCGGCGATCCTTGCGGCGCCGCCTCGACAACCTCTTCCTCCGGCATGGGCGAGTCTTGAATATCTTGCAGCCAGGCGGTGACACCCTTGGGGGCTTTTTTCTCCGGTTCGGTTGGCATGGCGCCCATGTCTTGCAGCCAATCGGGCGCTTGTTGTTCTGCGTCTATCGTCGATTCAAGATGTGTCTCCGGCGCGGTTTCCACGGCCGGCTCTTGTTCGAGTTCAATCACCTGGGTCAGCCAGGCCGGTGTGCCGGCCTGGTCATCCAGGTCGGCCGGCGCAGCCGGGGCCGCTTCTGCTTCCTCGCCGATGCCGGCCAACCAATCGGGCGCACCTTCTTCCGCTTCCTCGCCGATGCCGGCCAACCAATCGGACGCACCTTCTTCTGCCGGGGCCGTTTCCGCCTCCTCGCCGATGCCGGCCAACCAGTCCGGCGCACCCTCTTCCGCC
>CAYZYE010000048.1:0-18676 GCA_964481205.1 uncultured Anaerolineae bacterium
GGAAGGCGGTGTGCGGTTGTGTTCCACCGCCCGCACCGCAATTTCCCCAGACGGGGGTTTTAGGGGGCATGGTTGTCCCCTAAATTGATTTTGCGCCGGCCAAAGTCAAATGTGTAGGGTGGCTAGCTCGGCGTTCTCGGCGGTTGGGGGCGCGTGGGCAAATTTTTCAATGTTTGGGTAGAAATGAATCAGGAGGGGCGATATGTCTGCCGAACGCAGTACGGTGACGGTGATGATCGAGATTCCCAAGGGTAGTCGCAACAAGTACGAGTATGACAAGAAAACGGGGCAGATCAAGTTTGATCGGATGCTCTTTTCCGCCGTTCATTATCCCAGCGATTACGGTTTCATTCCAAATACGCTGGCTCGGGACGGCGATCCTCTGGACGCGCTGGTGTTGGTTTGGGAGCCGACGTTTCCCGGCTGTGTTATCGAAGCCAGGCCGGTGGGTGTGTTCAAGATGTGGGACGAAAAGGGGATGGATGAAAAGATACTTTGCGTGCCGATCAATGACCCGTTGTGGAATTACATTGAGAAATTGTCGGACGCGCCTCCTCATTTGCTGCGCGAGATCGAGCACTTTTTTTCCGTGTACAAGGATTTGGAGGAGAAAAAGACCGGCATCGAGGGCTGGGAGGATGTGGAGGCGGCGCATGTCATCATTCATGAGGCTGAACAACGTTGCAGGGATAAAGAGTGATAAAGATGTTAAAAAAGATCGATGCCTGGTTGTGTCGATGGCCGGTGGCGGGGCGTTGGGTTCCGCCGTTGCTGTGGATGGCGCTGATTTTCGTCGTTTCGGCGCAGCCGGTTTTGCCTCACGCGCCGGGCGTGTTTGTCGACACGTTGCTCAAAAAGGTGGCGCATGTTGTCGAGTATGCCGTTTTGACCGTGCTGTGGTGGCGGGTGTGGGCCGCGCGGCGACGTTCGGGCGCCGCCATTTTGGTGGCGGGCGCCGTGGCCGTGTTGTATGCCGCGTCGGACGAGTTTCATCAAACTTTTGTGCCCGGCCGGCATGGTCAGGTGTCCGATGTGTTGATCGACAGCATTGGCTGCATTTTGGCCGCCGTCGAGGTGTGGCACTGGGAACGGCGTCAGGCGTCGCCGTGATCGGCGCCGGTGATGGTGATCTCGCCAAAGAGTTGTTCCTGGTGTACGGTGACGTGTCGCGCGCGAATCAACTCTAGAATGGCGAGCAGGGTGACAATGATCTCGATGTTTGAACGGGCGTCGCGCAGCAGGTTGGCAAAGGTCAGCGTCCGGGTGGATTGGATCAGTGTTTTGATCCGGGCGATCTGGTCGGCGATTGTGACCGTGTGCGGTGCAACGGGGGGACTGCCTGGGTCTGGTTGCGTTTCTTGTAACAGCGCTTGCAGCGCGCCGACCAGGTTTTCCAGCGTGGTACCGGCCAGGTCCAACCTGGGTTTACAATTTCGGGTCAGTTTGGAGACCGGCATGGCGCGCAGGTGCATGTGGACGTTTTGTTCGCTGCGCCGGGCCAGAAACCGCGCTGCTTGTTTGAAGCGGCGATATTCTTCTAGTTGGCGCACCAGATCATCGCTGCCGTCTTGCTCTTCTTCGATGATTTTGGGCGGGCGGGGCAAGAGTGCCCGCGATTTGAGCAGTAGCAGCCGCGCGGCAACGGCCATGAAATCGGCCAGGTCGTCCGGCTGGATCTGTTCGACGATGTGGAGGTGAGACAGGTATTGGTCGGTCACTTGGGCCAGCGACACGATCGTGATGTCGAGTTCTTGTTTTTCGATGAGGTGCAAAAGCAAGTCTAGCGGCCCTTGAAAAACCGAGAGCCGTACTTGATATTGTTCCATATTTTGTTACACTGTTTTTCCTGGCAAAATAACCGAGTTCTAGAGTTCAAATTATTCCAGCCTGCTCGGCTTGAATTGTCAAAGCCAAGCCTTTTGTCCCAAAGTTCGCCGGATTGCCAAATCCGGCGGGAGCAATGCGGGCTGGTTATTTTTCTGGGATTGCCTTACCCGCGCAGGGCTGTTCAATTCTAATTTGTGACTAAAGTCACCGCTGGCGGGCTAAAGCCGGGCGTCTCACCTGCGTGGACGCCGCCGCCGGTGGGGGACGACAATCCAGCGGCTTGCCAAACGCGGTTTCAACCGCTGGATTGTAGAATCGAACAGCCTCGCTTACCCGCGCAGGCTCAGGAACCGCGTTCCTTCTTGGGCCATTTTGTTCAGCAGGTTGCGCGTTTGGCTGCTGCTGCTGCTGGCAATTCGTTCGACCCGGCAGCCGGCGTTGAGCAAGGTTTGTTCGGCTTTGAGATCGACGCCCGATGTGCTCCCGACGATGGTTACAAATTTGGCCGCCAAAGCGTCCTGGACGGAGAATCCGTGTGTGGGCCGGAAGCGGCTGATGTATTGTTTGGCTGCGTGCCAGTCGTGCTCGGCCCACATGTTGGGCCTTTGCCAGAAAAGCATATAGTGATACAGTGGTTTCTTGTCGAATGTCTTGGTTTGCGTCGATTGTGCTTTTCTGACTTGGGCCAGCAGCAATTGTTTCCACTTTTTTCCCGCCAGCCACTGTTGCCCCGGCGATTGGGTGTCGATGAATTCCTTTTTTCCCCGCACTACCGAGAGCGACAGGCCCAGTTCTTGCAACAGCCAGGCGATCAGGTGCGCCGTGCTGTGGATTTGAGCGGCGCTGGGGATGGTTTTGGTAAAGTTGCCGCCCACGCAAATGCCGACGCTGACCGAGTCATAGTTGCCAACATGGTACGAGATCGTCGTCAGCTCGTTGGTTTTGTAAATGACGCCCTGGCCGTCGACGAAAAAGTGGTAGCCGATGCCGGGCCAGCCCATGTTTTTGACGTGGAATTTGGCGATTTGTCCAACCGTGACCGTGGACGGTACGGCGCTGTGGTTGATGATGACGTTTTGCACCGTGTCCAGGCCGCGCGCGGCGTATTGCTTGGATTTGTGCGCCGGCAGCTGGTAGACCACGTTTTGCCACATCGGGCGTATGATTTCGGTGATTTGGGCGGCCGGGGCGGCCGGCGGCGTCTGGACGGCCTGCGGTCGCGGCGTCCGTTTTCGTTCGGCCATTATCTGGGTGAGCGCGGTTTGCACTTCGTACAGGCGGTCTTCCAGGTTGAGTGTTTGGGTTTTCATGGCCGTGATTTGGCTCTGTGACTGCAACAGGCTTTTGCGCAGGTCTTGCACTTCTTTGCCCGCTGCTTTGGGAATGATGCGTCCTGATAGATCTTGTTGCAGGACGATGCGTTCAAAGTATTGTGTCGGCAAGCCGTCTTCTTGCACCAGATCGCTGATCGGCGCGCCGCAAAAATCTTGCCCGGCCTGGGTGTAAAAGTTCAAAAAGGCGCCTTTGAGTTCGTGCCCGTTGATTTTGGTGGGCAGGCGCACCTCTTGCCAAACGTATTCGTGGTTCATGGCGGCGCTAAAGTCGTCTTGGACGCCGCCTTTGCCGTCGATGTGCCATTTGTCAAAGCGGGGCCAACGATACAGGATCAGGCAGTGGATTTGTTGATTGCCGGGCGTGGTGTTCCAGTCATTGATCTCTTTGTAGGCGTTTTGCACCCATCCCCGGTTGGCGTTTTCCCATTCTTGATCCTGGTCCGTCTCGGTGATGTATACCGGCGCGTTGCGAAACGCCGGCGGTGTGGCCTCTAAAAAGTCCCGATAGCAGCGAAAATGATAATGATAGTTTTGAAAGGGCGGGTTCATTTTTTGTTCGTTAAAGACCAGGTTGGGATCGCATCCGTGGGTGTAGGTGTGCAGGGTGATCGCGTCGACGTGCCCTCCCAAGGCGGCGATTTCGTTGAGGATGTCCACGTAATATTTGACCCAGTCGCCGCTTTCGTTGCCGGGATAGGCGGTGGTGTTGTTCCAGGGCGCAACGGCGCCGACGGCGACTTGATCGCGTTCATGGCCGGGGAGGCGATGGATTTGATCCCAGCACTTTTTATAGCATTGCGCGTATAGCTTGGCCGTGATCGTGTGTCCTTGCGGGCGCTCTTGTTCGTGGTTCATCTCGTTGCCGATGATCCAGATATGCGCGCCTTTGCTGTTTTTTACAAAGTTATGCACTCGTTGGGCAAAAGCGTCATAGTGCTGCGGCTCGGGGAGCGTTCCGCCGGGAAAATAGTCGTGGTTGACGCGGACGATCACGCCAAAGCCGTCGTTGCTCCATCGGCTATAGTCGCCGCTGTGTTGGTCGTTGGGGTCATGAAATACCCGTTCGGTAAACAGGATCCAGCCTTTTTTCCCCTTTTCCGCCATCAGCCGTTCGCCGCCCGGCTCGTGCAGCCCGAAAATGTATCTGGGAAAAACCGGTTTTTGTGCCATAAAGACCCCCTTAATCTGGTTTTGCAATTTTGACCACGATCTTATTATACCCAACAAGTTGTGCGTTGACAAGGCCGGCAATCGCCAATTTTTGGCTTTGTAGCCACCCATCCACGGGGCGCCCACTATGCCACGGATGCCCAAACCATTTGCGCCGCCGTAAACAGACGGCGCCGGCCGCGCTCACAATTGGTTACCAAACTCCCGGTAACAGGCGATAACGTACCTGGTGGGCGTAATCCTGGTAGCCAGCGAGGCGCTTTTTGAGCGCTTGGTCTTCAAGCGCGGTGCGAGTCACGATCGCATAGACGGTGAGCGCGGCCGGGATGAGCGCCCACACCGAGTTGAGGATCAATGGTGTGGCCAGGTCAAACAAGAGCGCGCCGAGATAGCCGGGATGGCGCACATGGCGATACGGGCCGCTCGTGCAAACCCGGTGCCCTTTTTCCTGCGCAATGCAGAGAACGCCGTAGAAAAACCGGTTTGACGCCATCGCCCAGACCGTCACCAGAGAACCCAACGCGGCCAGCGCGATTCCGGCCGTTTGGATGGCAAATGGCATCTGCGGCAACCATCCAAAGCGCCTGTTCAAACCGGCGACGATGTACATGCTGGTCGGCCCGAACAGGGCGATCACGCCGGCCAGTACCCTATCCAGGTCTCGTGGCCCCTTGCTTTCGGCCCGTTCTCCCATCAACTCTGGGTTGTTTACGAGCAGGACAAGCGCGACGCTGATCTGGCTGGCGGCGACGATGGCGATGAATATCCACGCCATCGTCCAATCGAAGCGGCCTGCAGAGACGAACAGGGTCGCTGCATAGAACAGAACCAGGATGCCGATCTGTACCAGGTATTTTGGAATTGCTCGGTTGACGTTGGACATGGCGGTGCTCTCTGTATGTTATTGACCGTTAGATTGTGACCTGGGCAGCGGTCTCCATTATGGAGACGTTGCATTGTGTCGTAGAGACGTTGCATTGCAACGTCTCTACACACCATTTACAATACCTTGCCCGGATTCAAGATTCCTTTCGGGTCGAGCGCGTGTTTGATGCCTCTCATCACCTCGATCGCCAGCGGGCCGAGGGCCATTTCCAGGTAGGGCTTTTTGAGCGTGCCCACGCCATGCTCGCCGCTCAACGTGCCGCCCAGCTTGACCGCCGCAGCGAACAGATCGCCTACTGCCGCTTTGACGCGCCGCCATTCTTCCTCGTCGCGCTTGTCAAAGAGAATGTTGGGATGCAGATTGCCGTCGCCGGCGTGTCCAAAGATGACGATCGGCAGGTCGTACTTGAGCGAGGTTTTCTTGATCTCGATCACCATGTCGGGGATCGCCGCGCGGGGCACGACAATGTCTTCGCCCAGTTTGTTGGGCCGCACCCGCCCCAGCGACGGGCTGACCGAGCGCCGCGCGCGCCACAGGTCGTCGCTTTGGGCGGCATTTTGGGCCACCTTTACCTCGCGCGCCCCGCCGTCGCGGCACACCTGGGCCGCCGTTTCGATCTCGCGCGCCGCGCTTGCAGGATCGCCGTCCGTTTCGACGATCAGCATCGCCTCGGCCGTGCAGTCGAGGCCAAGGTGCAAATAATCCTCGACGCACCTGATCGCCGTCTCGTCAATGATTTCCAGCGTGGCCGGTAGCACGCCCGCCTTGAGGATGGCGTTGACGACGCTGCTGGCCGCTTCGATGTGTTCAAAGATCGCCAGCGCGGTGCGTTTGGCCTGTGGCTTGGGGATCAGCCGTACCATCACCTCGGTGACGACGGCCAACGTCCCTTCCGAGCCGACCAGCAGGTGGACGAGGTCATAGCCGGTCACGTTTTTGATGCACTTGTTGCCGGTGCGCAGCACGCGCCCGTCGGCGAGCACGGCCTCGAGGCCCATCACGTAATCGCCGGTGACGCCGTATTTCAGGCAGCGCGGCCCGCCCGAATTGCAAGCCACGTTGCCGCCCAGCGTCGATTGGCGGATGCTGGCCGGGTCGGGCGGGTAAAACAAGCCCCTGGCCTCGACGACGGCGGCCAGGTCGGCAGTGATCACGCCGGCCTGAGCAGTGGCGATCATGTTTTCCTCGTCGATGTCGAGGATGCGATTCATCCGCGTCAGGTTGAGCACCAGCTCGCCGCCAAGTGGGACGGTGGCCGCGGCCAGCCCGCTGGCCATGCCGCGCGGGATGACGCCAAGTTGTTCACGGTGGGCAATCTGTAAAATTCTGGCGATTTCTCCGGTCGAGGCCGGGCTGACCACGGCATCGGGTTGGTGTTCGGCAAAGGTGCCGTCATACGAGTAGCAGATCAACTCTTCGGGTGTGTTCAGCACGTATTCGGGGCCAACGATGTCGCGCAGTTGATCGAGCGTCGTTTCAGCAATCGTCATTTCGCCGCCTCCAAAGCCTCGAGTACGATCTCGCCAATGTCCATCACCCGCATGCGGATTTTGGCCGCGCGCGCGGCGTTGCCCAGCGTGCGCTCGCATTGCTGGCAGGCCGAGGCGATCACCTGGGCGCCGGTGGCCGAGGCTTGTTGCACGCGGCGGCGGGCGACTTTTTTGGACAGGTCGCTGTTGTGGCTTTCGAGGTTGCCTCCACCACCGCAGCAGTGCGCGTTTTCGCGGTTCTCGGTCATCTCGACCAGGGTCAGGCCGGGGATTTTGCCCAGTATATTTCGCGGCGCATCATAAACATTGCTTTTTCGCCCCAGATCGCAAGGGTCGTGATAAGTGACCGTGCGCGGGAAACGGCCCAACTCGATTTTACCCTGGTCGATCAGCCGTTCCAACAGTTCGGTGGCGTGCAACAGTTCGACGTCCAGGCTGGCGCCCAGCGCCTCCGGGTAGACGTGCTGCCAGACGTGGTAGCACGACGGGCAGGTAAAAACCACCTGGTCCGCGCCGAGTCGCTGCACCTGGTCGATGTTGTGGCGGATCAGTTCTTGGGCCAAATTCAGCTCGCCGTCGATATAGATCGGGTAGCCGCAGCACCACTCTTGCCCGCCGAGCAGGGCATAGTCCACGTTTGCTTTTTCCAAAATTTCGACAAAGGCGCGCGGCACGCCATAGCTTCGCGGAAAGAACGAGCCGACGCAGCCGACAAAGTAGACGATCTTGGCTCTGGTTTTGCCCAGGCCGCTGGGCGGTTGGGCCAGATTGTCGGCCCACACCACGCGACCGGCGTTGTCTTCGCCGGAAATGTTGCGCCGGGCGACGATGGCGCGGTCGAGTTGGGCCAGTTGTTCCGGCAGCAACTCGTTTTCGGCGACATCGCAGCGCGCGTCTTGCAAGATGCCGCTCAGTTCGACCCCGCTGGGGCAAATGTTTTCACAGGAAGCGCAGAGCAGGCAGCGAAAAAACTTGTCGGCATAGTTTTCGCCGCGTGCCAGCCGTCCTTGTTGCTGCGCGCGGACCAGCGCCGTTCGCCCGCGCGGTGAATCGACTTCGTTGAGTGTGACCCGGTAGGTGGGGCAGACCGAGAGGCATAGCCCACAGCGGATGCAGCTTGAAAAGGCTTCGTTGTCGAGTAAACTCATTTCAAATATCCTCAAACCTGGCTCAGGGCTGTTCAATTCTACAATCCAGCGGTTGAAACCGCGTTGGGTGAGCCGTTGGCTGGTCGTCCCCCTACGGCGACGAGTCCTCACCAGCGGTGGCGTCCACGCAGGTGGGACGCCCGGCCTTGGCCCGCCAGCGGTGACTTTAGTCACGAATTAGAATTGAACAGCCCTCAAACCTGGCTAGTCCTCAAATGGTCCAAGTTTCGCCAAAGAACGCGCTCATTTCCTCGTTCCCTTCCATTGCCATCAAGTCTTCCAGCGCGGCGACCGCTTGGTCGTATGAGCGCGTCTGGTGGCTTTCCAGGGCATTATACAATAAAATCGACTTGTCGCCAGTTTTGAAAGATAAAAGGTGGCGTTCCATTTGCAGCACATTGGGCCAGATACGTTCGAGCATGATCTTGGGCGGCAGCGGCGCGACGCGGAGCGGTTGGATGCCTTTTTGGTTGACCACGGCGGGCACTTCGACGGCCACATCGTCGGGGATGCCGGGCAGCGCGCCGTCGTTGCGCACATTGACCTGGGCATAGTACTCGTTGCCGTTGACCAGGCCGTCTATGATCGGCACCATTTGCTCGCGTGTCTTGTCTGCGCCGAAAAACTCGGCCACGCTGGCTGTTGTGTCGTTTGCCAGGCGGGTCATATCGGCGATGCGTTTTTCCAGCCGTTCGACAAAGATCGGGCGGGCCAGTTCGGTGTCCGGCCCGCCGTAAGGCTCTCCAAACCATCGTTTTTTGGTTTCAATATCGGTATGGTACCACCATCCACCCTGACGCGGGGTGTCGCCGATGGGCATGAGGCCGTACATTTTGTACTGGTGGATGCTGCTGCGCGACATCTGGATGTCGTGCGTGCCGCGCGCGACGTGGGTGGCCCAGTGTTCCTCGCCTTTTGTTTCGATCCATTCATCGAGCAGCGGGTAAGCGTCTTGACCCTGGTAAATAAAGTGGGTCAGCCAGATGTTGTGGTTGAGGCCTGGCGCCTGCCACTCGACGCGGTCGGGGTCGAGGCCGAGTGTCGCCGCGACCTCGCGGTAGCCATAATGGCCGTGACACAGTCCACAGACTTTGACGCCGGTTTCGCGCACCATCAATGTGCTGCCGGCAAAGACGGGGTTGGCCGATTGGATCAACCAGGCCTCAGGGCAGATGCGTTCGATGTCGCGCGCCACGTCGAGCATCAGCTTGAGCTGGTAGAATGGCCCCAACCCGATGCCGCCATAGTAATAGCCGTGTCTGGCCGTGACCGCGCGGGCGGCGCGGGCGTGATAATGGCCCTGCACGAAAGCAGTGTTGACCACAAAAGCGGCGTTTTGCAGTGAGTCCGCGCGGTTGGTGGTTTTGTTAAAGGTCAAATCGGCGCCGATCTCGCCGGCATAGCGCAAGGCAAAGTTGTGGATCATGTCCAGCCGCTCAGGGTTGATGTCCATAAAAGTGACGTGGCTGCCTGCCAGGTCGGGCGTCAGGCACAGGTCTTTGACCAGGCCCAAAGAAAATTCGGCGCTGCCTGCACCGATGACGGTGATTTTGACCGAAGACATTGTTAAACCTCCTTTGTCTATTCTAGTTTGTTATGCGCTGAGAATGTTGCGAACGATGGTTGCGTTTTCCTCGACCATATTGTCTTTGTCGCCGCGATGCATGCCCACGTTGACCACGTCGCCCGGTTTGATGTTTTCAAAGGCAAACTCGAAGGCCAGCAGTGGATCGATGCGCCCCGCGCCCATAATCTTGTAGGCGATGCACGGCTTTTGCAGGCGTTGGATGCACTGCACGGCGGGGAAAATGTCGGCCAGTTTGAATTTGTGCCCCTTGCCGCTGTGCAGGCTGCCGCAGTTGAACAAGCACACGGCGTGAAAATCGACCAGTTCCAGGGCGTCGACCCAGTCATGCACCTCTGGCTTGTGCCCGGCGACGCCCATCGGGATGCCGAGCGACTGCCCGTAGCGGATGTACTCGCCGAGTGCTTTGTCATCGCCGGCGGCATAGAGGTTGTCGACATAGCCGCCATGCAGGTAGGCGGCCCGGCAGCCGATTTTGACGGCGTGCTCGATGGCCGTTTGCATGTTGGGTTCGTTGTTGCAGTTGACCTGGGCGATCCACTGCAATGGCCCGCCTTGAGCCAGATATTCGGTCACGCTCTGGATCACATGCGGGGTTTCATTGTTGGTGATCATTGTGTTGATCCCGGCGTCCCAGGCGCGCGCCCAGGTTTCTTTGATCCGCGCGGGGGTGTTGTAGGCGATCATTTCCCGGTCGCGTTCCCGGCTCTGGTGGCTGAATCCGCCAAACGGGTTTGCGCCGATGATCAACCGCGTCACGGTCAGGCCGCAAAAGTCGACGGTGGGTAACATTGTTATTTCTCCTTTGTTGCTGAGTGTGTTGCGTTTGGTTTGGGTCAAAATCTGTGGTTATGGGTGATCGTTTTCGGCTTGTTGTTGGTGCAGCAGTGTTTCGAGTTCTGCAATTTGCGGGTGGTGGGGTTCAAGGCGACGCGCCTGGCCGAGTGTGCTTTCGGCCAGGTCGTAACGGCCGAGATGGAGATAGGCCGAGATCAGGCTGGTATAGCCGGCAATTTGCTCTGGCATACGGGCCACGCCGGCGCGCAGATAAAGGACGGCCAACGCCCACATGTTTTGTCTGGCATACGATCTGCCTTGCGAGATCAGGGCTACGCCGCTCTTGATTTTTCGCCCAATGGCAAAATAGATGCGTTCTCTGTCGTCCATGAAATCGTCTTCGAGTTGAAAGATGATAAAAAACGTCAATGCGGCGCTCAGTGCGCCGGCGCCGCCGCAAACGAGGGCATAGTATTTGCCCACCGCGATCGCCGCAATGGACAGCGCCATTCGCACTCCGGCGCCACACAAGAGCAGATAAAAGACCGGTTTCCAGCGAAAATATGTGCCGATCAGCATCGCCAGCGAGTACAGCGCAAGGGCGAGAAAAGGCCATACGATCCAGGATGGGATCATTTTGAACGCGGCCTCGGCTGTTTGGGGCGCGACGTTGCTTTCTTGGCCCAGGTAGATGGGAAGCAGCGTAAAGGGATCAAAGCTGTTTTCGAGTTTGTAAGCGGCATAGGTAAGCAGTACCAGCGGGACGGTGACGTAAAAGATGATGGCAAAGATTTGGAAGGTGATGGCGTTCATCAGCCACCACGATGGTTCTGTGCGCCGACGCAGGTTGACCCACAGTTTTTGGCCGCAGCGGGGACATTTTTGATCTTGCGCCTGGGTGGGGGCCGCGCAATAGGGGCATAAAAAGAGATCGACGGGATAGTCCCATGGTTCTTTGGGGCGGGGGTCGGCCTCGACCGGTGGTGGTTCCGGCGCGGCCGGGGCCGGTTCATCAAAGAGCGGCGGTGGGACGGGGACGATGCCCTGGTCTTTAATTTCCTTTTCTGGCGGAACCGTTTTGGCAATCTCGCCGCGCACCCAGGCCAGTCCCCGGCGGGCGGCTGTGTTGCCCGGATCGAGGGTCAGGACGTTTTCCAGGCAGATTTCTTTGTCTTGCAGGTCGTCGACCACGCTGCTCAACCACATCCACGCCGTTGTGTTTTCTTGTTCCAGTTCGACAACGTGCATGAGCAGGTCGCGGGCGCGGTCGGGGTGGTCGGACCGGGCGGCCTCGATGCCGGTCTGGAGCAGTTGATCGATCTTGGCCTTTTGTGCCGGTTCATCTCTCATCGTGTGTTCTCATGGCTTGAGCGCGGTGATCTCAAAGATCAGATCGGGTTCGCTGTGTCCTTTGAGTTGGATCATGCCAATTTCGTGTCCAATGACGTACTCTTGCACGCGCCGGTACGCTTGAGCGTTCAAAAGTATCTGTCCGGGGCGCGCATAGTTTTGGAGCCGGCTGGCCGTGTTGACGCTGTCGCCGATCGCGGTATAGTTGTGAATGGCCGTCGATCCGATGTTGCCGACCACGGCCGAGCCGGTGGTGATGCCGACTCCAAAGTTGAGGCGGTTTTCTTCCGGTATGTCGGCATGCATTTTGAGGATGGCTTGCTGCATAGCCAGCGCCGCGCGCACGGCGCGCAGGGTGTGATCGGGTTGCGGGAGGGGGGCGTTAAAGAGGGCCATCACTGCGTCGCCCATGAATTTGTCCAGTGTGCCCTCTTCGGCCAGCACGGCGTCGGCGGCCAGGGTCAAATGCTGGTTGAGTACCTGGACCAGGTCTTCGGGAGTTGATTTCTCGCTGTATATGCTAAAATTGCGAATATCGGCAAAGAGCACGGTGAGGTCTCGACGCACGCCGCCCAGCCGCACGCTAGAGGGGTTGGAGAGCAGTTGTTCGACCACGCGCGGAACCACATAGCGTTCAAACGTCGAGCGAACCTGTTGGATTTGCAGTTCGAGGTGGCGGCGTTCGGTCAGGTCGTCGACCACGATGGCCACACCCGTGGTGCTCTGTTGGCCGTCTTTGAGTGGGCTGATGTGCAGACGCAGGACGACCGATCCCCGGTGCGGGATCAGCGGTTCCAGTTCATAGCCTGTGATCTGCTCGTCTTGCCGCCTGACCATGTTGACCAGGTGGACGATTTCGCTGCCGAGGCCGGGTAAACTTTGGACATAGACTCGCCCGACCGTGTCGTCGGCGTGGATTTCCAGGATGTGTTCGGCGGCCGAGTTCAGGGTGATGACCCGGTCTTGTTGGTCGGTGGTGATCACGCCACTGGCGATGCTGGCAAAAATGTTGTCCATATAGTTTTTCATCTCGGCAATCGCGTCGCGCTGGCGTTTCAGGTCGGCAAACAGACGCGCGTTTTCGACGGCGATGGCCGCCTGTCCGGCCAGGGCCATGAGCAGTTTTTCGTCTTCGGCGATAAACATGCCCTGGTTGGTGGATCGACCCAGCAGGATGCCGCCCAAGACCCGTTCTTGGGTTTTGAGTGGGGCGAAAAGCAGCGCGCCAATGCGCTGCGTCTTGGTGGGCAGGTCAGAGATGATCGCCGGGCGGCCGGTGTTGTGGGCCGAGTCGATCGTGGACTGGAAAGCCTGGTGCAGAGCCTGGACGTCGCTGGCCGTGCCCAGGCTGGCCTTGATTTCCCACCGGCGCGCTTTGGTCGGGTGGTGGAGCAGCACCATGCCCACGCCGGCATGGATGACGTGGGTCGCTTCTCTCAACACCAGCTCGGGTATTTCGGCCGATTCCAGGCATGCGCCGATCGTTTCGCCGATATTGTACAACAGGTTGATTTCGCGGTAGCGGCCCAGCGTTTCGTGGGCCAAAGTGCGTTTTTCCATCGCCTGGTCGATCAGGAGGGTCAGGCTGGTGCGTATAAATGTCAACAGGGGTTCACGGGCCGGGCCTTGGGCAAGCAAGGCGCCTACCGGCGTGGACTCGAAGGTCAGGGGGCAGAGGTACAGATTGTCCAGGCGGATGGTCTGCCGGTTCGAGCTGTCGAGCCATTTTTTTCGCATATGGGGCGGGCAGACGGCGCCAAAGATGGGGCGTCCGTCCAGGCCGACCAGAGACAGGGCTACGCCCGGCATCAGCGCTTCGCCTTGTTGGAGCAGGGGGGCGATTTCGCGGCGTTTGATCAGACGACGCAAGGGGACAATCTGTGAGTCTGGCATATTGTTCCTCGAGTTGAGAAAATTTTTGTTTGCATCGTGGGCAGGTTTGACATGGCAAAGGACCAAGTTGATACCAGTATACCACAAGAATGTTTATTTGGCATCATGGTTGGTTGACGCCAAATAAAATCGACTTGTCGAGGCCTGGAGGATGGTATATAATGACGTTGGGTTTTTGTTCAGCCTGGTGAATTTGGGCGGTCTGGTTTTGCTCGCCACCGCCGTGTGGATGGGAGGGAGTAAGGATTAAAACCGCAGAATTTGATTACGAGTTGCCGGATTCTTTTATTGCTCAGACGCCCGTTGAGCCGCGCGACAGTTCGCGGTTGATGGTCGTCAATCGACGGGACGGCACGCTCACGCATCGTATTTTTCGTGATCTAGGTGATTATCTTTGCCCCGGCGATCTGTTGGTAGCCAATCAAAGCCGCGTCATCCCGGCGCGGCTTTTTGCGCGCAAGGTACCCGGCGGCGGCAAGGTAGAATTGTTGCTGCTCTCCCGGCGCGACGAGCGGACCTGGGAGTCTTTGGTCAAGGGGCGCAAAACGCCGGTTGGTACCATTCTCGCCTTGTACGGCCCCGGCAGCGAGCCGTCTGCCGGGGGACAGCCGGTGGCCACGGGCGAAATTTTGGCCTGGACCGAGTCGGGGGGGCGGATCATTCGCTGGGACCGGGCGATCGATCCGGTGCTCGACGAGTTGGGCGTGGTTCCGCTTCCGCCTTATGTGCGCGTTCCGCTTGCCAACCCAGAACGGTACCAGACCGTGTACGCGCGGCGGCCGGGGTCGGTGGCCGCGCCGACCGCCGGGCTGCATTTTACGCCCGAACTGCTGGTTGCGCTGCGCGATCAAGGCGTCGAGTTGGCTTTTGTGACGCTGGATATTGGCCTGGACACTTTTCGCCCGGTGGAAACCCAAGATGTCGAGGCGCATCGCATCCACACGGAACGTTGTTCGCTCAGTTCGGCGGCGGCGCGCCAGATCAACCGGGCCAGGTTGGAGGGGCGGCGGGTCATTGCGGTGGGGACGACGAGCGTGCGGGTGCTCGAGACGGCGGCGCGATTGGCCGAGAACCGTTTGAGCGAGGGGGGCAATGTTCGATGCGGCTGGTCAAGGGTGCGCGCGTTCGACGCGCCGACCGATTTGTTTATCTATCCCGGGTTCGAGTTTCGGGTCATTGATGGGCTGATTACCAATTTTCACCTGCCGCGCTCCAGCCTGCTGATGTTGGTCAGCGCGTTTGCGGGGCGGTCGTTGATCCGCGAGGCGTACCGGGAAGCCAAAAGCCAACGCTATCGCTTTTTCAGCTTTGGCGATGCCATGTTGATTTTGTAAATTTGTCAGGCAATTCCAGAAAAATAATCGTCCCAGATTAGCCAGGTTTTGGGACATTGTAAAAACTGGAAAAGCCTCAGGTGTGGAGGAATGCGTATGTCGAACCTGGTTGCGCAGCGCGCTTGGGCCGTGTATGCCAAATTGCTCGATGTGTATGGTGAGCCACAGTGGCGACCTCATCTCGATCCGATCAGCGAGTTGGTGTCAACCATTTTGTCACAGAACACCAATGATGTGAACCGAGATCGCGCCTTTGCGCAGCTGCGAGCGCGTTTTCCCACCTGGGAAATGGTTCGTGAGGCCAGTCTGGACGACTTGAAGGAGGCGATTCGGAGCGCCGGATTGGCTAATCACAAGGCAGCGTCGATCCGGCGTGCGCTGCGGTTTATTACGGAACAACGCGGTGAATTGTCGCTTGATTTTCTCAAGGCCAGGCCGGTGGGTGAGGCCAAGGCGTGGTTGACGGCGATCAAAGGGGTGGGACCAAAGACGGCGGCGATTGTGCTGCTTTTTTCGCTGGGCATGCCCGCTTTTCCGGTGGATACGCATGTGCATCGCGTGACCAGGCGGGTGGGGTTGATTGGCCCTCGAGTGAGCCGCGAGCAGGCGCATGTGCAGTTGGAGGCGTTGCTGCCGGAGCAAACCTACTATGCGTTTCATCTGAACGTGATTCGACACGGGCGCGAGGTGTGCGGCGCGCGGAAACCGCAATGTACGGCATGCGCGCTGTTAGATTTGTGCGATTATGGGCGCGCTCTTGGCGGCTGACGGGTTTTTATTTCGCTTTTTGGGCGTATTCGATGACCAGATCGATGAATGCCCCAAGTGGGTCGGGGATGCTGTCCTGGTATAGAGTGACATAGTGGGGGCGTCGTTCTTGTTCGTTGACGGCGGCGATATAATAGCTGAGGCAGTTTTGACATGGTTCGCCGACCGTGGCCGGCAGGGCGAACAGGTTGGCTTTTTTGAAGGCTTTTTGCAGTTTATCCATCTCGGATGTTTTGAGTTTGACCGAACCGCGCCATGATCTTGTGTCGTCTAGAAAGATCAGTCTGCGGTTTTGATAGATGTAAAAGTGTTGTTTGAGTTGATCTGGGCCGCCGGTGCGGTGGACGGCGATGGTGCAGTTGGCGGGTAAAACGTCATAGCCGTGTTTGTCGCCTTGCCATTCGATTTTTGTGGGGATTATGTACGCTTGTGTGCCGCTGGTGCCCACGCTGCGCGCTTTGACGACGCCAGTGACGCGGACGATTCGCCACACGTCTTGCGAGGAAGGGGAAAATGGCATTTGGTTGCTGTCGGCGACATAGATCGCGCCCGAGTTGTCCTTGATCACCCAGTCTCGGATTTGACTGGTGGGCGGAAAGCCCGGCGTGATTTCGTCCAGCAGGTCTTGGCCGCGAAAATAGCCGACGATGACCACGGATTGTCCGTCGTATTGGTTGGGATGTTGGTTGATTTGCGCGACAATGTCGGTGAATCCCTCGATGTCGCCTTTTGCTGTGTTGCATGCCGTCAAGGCGATGAACAGGCTGAATGCAACCAGTATAAATCGGCGCACGGTTGGCTCCTTTGCGGGTTACGCGATCAAGGCAATGATTTCTTCCAGGCGTTCCAGATCGGCATGGGTGATCGGTCGCGACGGCACAAATTCGCAAGATTCAGATTGATGCGTTGAGATGTGGTATGTGCCGATGCGACGCGCCAGGGACATAATTTCTTGTTTGTCATAAGCGATCAGCGGACGCAAGATGGGAATCTGGGTGTGCCGGGTGATGGCGGTCATGTTGTTGAGCGTTTGGCTGGCTACTTGACCGAGGCTGTCGCCCATCACCAACGCCTGGACGTGGTATTGGGGGGCCAGCTCGGCTGCCTGGGCGATCATTGCCCGTTTGCAGAACACGCATGTCCAGCGCGTTTCGCCAATTTCGCGCAGTTTGTCGACGGTTGCCTGCAAGAGGTCGTGGTGATCCAGGATCAAGGGCTTGATATCCCACCCCGACGACCACCGGCGCAGCACCTCGCAGTTGTCGAGGGCCTTTTGTTTTTCCACCTCGTTTTGGGCCAAGTGGATCGGAATGATCCCGCATCCCCGGCGCATCATCAACCACGCGGCGACGGGAGAGTCGATGCCGCCAGAGAGTAGCACGAAAACGCGCCCTTGTGTGCCGATGGGCATGCCGCCCGGCCCCGGTATTTTTTCGCCATAGATCAATGCGCCGTCTTGACGCACTTCGATGCCGATCACGACATCGGCGCGTTTCGATAGATCGACTCTGGCGTGTGTGGCTTCATAGACGGCGCCGCCGACCAGACGGCTGATCTCTGGCGAGGTGTATGGAAAGGTTTTGTCGGCGCGCCGGGTGGATGCGCGAAAGCTGTGTTCTGGCCCAAGCCCGACTCGTTTGGCCAGGGCCAGGGCCGCTTTTGTCATGGCCTCCAGATCGGCGTCGACGCGCGTGACCGGGCTGATCGATGCGATGCCAAAGACGCGCTGTAAGGCCGATAGCGCCGTGGCTTGCGCGGCCTCGGCCACCTCGACAAAGATGCGCTGCCCTTCGCTCCACACCTGCTGGCCGGCGACGCCGTTTTTTTTGAGTGCGCCGCGAATGTTGTGGCGCAGCCGTTTGACGAAAAATTTGCGGTTTTTGCCCTTGATGCCTATTTCGCCGACGTACCTGACCAGGATCAGACTCATTGTTTTGCCTCGGAAAAGAGATGGCTATGGGTGTGTTTCAAATGGTTTGGGCGTCTGTAGCATAGCTTTTTGTGGGCGCTCAAACCTGGGGGTATTCTAGCACACGTGGTCATAAAAAACAAGGTATGTCGATACAAAATGTGGATGACAAACATGCTGCCTCCAACGGCAAATGCGCCTTTGTCGGTTCAGGACTTTGACGAAAATCGCAAAATGCGTTAAAATAGTCCGATTGCTTGAATGCAATACTGGTTAGCGATATACTTTTGGTACCGAGAGGAGATATATTTAATGGAACGAGTTGAAATCATGGCCATGCCTCGCGTGTTGACGGGGAAAAAGGTCAAGAATTTGCGTCGAGAAGGCCTGGTGCCGATGGTGGTTTATGGCCGTACCGAGCCGTTCAATCTCAAGGGCGTCGAGTTTGACGTGAAACGGGCGATTGCCCAGGCCAGCGGCCAGTTGATCGTCTTGGATGTGGATGGCGAGGAGCAGCCACGAATGGTGTTGGCTCGCGACGTGCAACGAGATTTTATTTCGGGCAGTTTGATTCATGTCGATCTGTACGAAGTGGATATGACGGAAAAGGTTCGCGTAGAGGTACAGCTGCACCTGGTCGGCGAGCCAAGGCTGGTTGTCATCGGCGAGGCGATGCTCTTGCAAGCGATGACCTCCGTCGAGGTCGAGTGTTTGCCCGGCGACATTGTCCAGTCGATCGAAGTGGATATTTCCAGGTTGGTCGAGATGGACGACAGTTTGCTGGTCGGCGACTTGCCCGTGCCGGACACGGTCGAGATTTTGACGCATGCCGACGAGTTGGTTGCCAAACTCAACCCGGTCATCGAGCTGGTTGAGGAAGAAGAGGAAGACATGTTTGCCGTGGTCGATGCTGCCGGCGATGTTGAGGTTGTCGAACGAGGCAAGGCCGAAGAGGATTTTGAAGACTAGGGTTTTCAGCGCGCGTTTGCAGGGGAAAGGCCATTGGCGCTCTTTCCCCTGTTTTTGTTGCGCGGGACGAGGTGTTCACATAAAATGCACGCCGGCATAGAGGAACAGGTGGAGCAGAAACGCAGGCCAGAATGAACGACATTGCCGGATCACGTATCCCAGCAAAATGCCTCCGGCGATGCTGGTCAGGGTCTCGACTTCTGGTTTGCCGACATGGGCAATGGCAAACGGGATCA
>CAYZYE010000048.1:18686-21377 GCA_964481205.1 uncultured Anaerolineae bacterium
TAAACGGCCAGCTCGCCAAACGCGGGTTCCAGTCCGAACAGCATAAATGCCCGCCAGATAAACTCCCACGCAAACAATTCGACGGCGATCAGCCCCAGCCAGGGCCAAAACATATCCGGCGACGGGCGCAGCGGGCGGTAATAGTCGCGCATCGCGGGGATGCGGCCAAAGATGAGCAGCAAGAGGGCAACGCCGGCTGCGCCGATCAGCGTGCTGCCCAGCGTCCATTTCCAATTTCCGATGCCCAGCCCCCAGTCGAGCGGGTTTTGGCGCAAGAGCAGGATCGTGATCAGGGGAATGAGCAGGTAAAAGAGCGCATTGTTCCAGGCGTGAGTGGCAAACGGGTTGTGATATTCGTTCAGGCAGTAGGCAAGCGTGGCGACAATGATGACCGTGATCGTTTGGATAAAGGTGGGTTTGTCGAGTTGCATTAGGCGTCCTTTAGTATGGCGGGTGAGATGAGCGATTATGATGGTTTTGCTCAATTGTACGATTGGGAGCACTGTGGTTTTGACGACGATTTGGCGCTGTATCGAAACTTGGCCCGGCGTTGTGATGGCCCGGTGCTTGACGTGGGGTGCGGGTCGGGGCGCGTCACGCTGGCGCTGGCCCAGATTGGCGTCGATGTGGTCGGCATTGATTGTTCGGCCGGGATGCTGGATATTGCTCAGGAGCGTCTGGCCGGCGCCGACTTGCCGGGGCGGGTGCAGTTGTGGCATCGAGACATCTGCGCCTGGACGCAGCCGGCCCACTTTGCGCTGGCCGTTTTTTCTCTCAACGGGTTCTTGCACCTGCTCACGACCGAGCGACAGTTGGCCGCGCTGGAAAACATCTGGCGATCGCTGTTGCCCGGCGGTATCTTGATCGTCGATGTGCCCAACCCGCACGCCGTTTTTTCTCCGGCCCAAGACGGCCAATTGGTGCTGCGCAGTTCTTTTTTCTCGCCGCAAGGGCGTGAAATCTGGTGTTTTGTCAACACCCGCACCGACCTGGCCGAACAAACGCAGCATTTGACCTTGATCTATGATCAGGCCGTCGCCGGCGATCAGGGGCTTGTGCAGCGCACGCGGGTCGATACCGATGTGCGCTATGTTTACCGCTATGAAATGATCGCCTTGCTGGCGCGCGCCGGATTTCAGATCGACGCGCTGTATGGGTCTTATGACCTGGAACCCTATACGGTCGACAGCCAGCAGATGCTCTTTGTCGCGTACAAAAAAGCGGGTTGACCGCGCCTCAGTGCGATATTTGTGCTCTGGCAGCCAGGATCATTTCGTCCACTTCGGCGACGCGCGCCTGCTGCATTTCCCAATAGTCCTGGCCGCGCTGCGCGTTCAGTTCGGCGATCGTTTTCCCCTGTTGTTCGATCCACGTATAGTATTTGAGGTTGTGCCACCGGTTGTGCGCCTGACGTGTGCCCTCTTGGATCCAGTCCAGTTTTTGTTTGTGAAAGATGCTGACCAGACGCACGGCGGCCTCGGTTTCGTCCATCGCGCCAAATGTGGCCGTCATTTGCGCCATGACCGAACGGTAGCGGTCGATGGCGTCGGTGCAGATGGTGACAATGACGTCGTTGCGCCCCAGGTTGTAAAATTTGGCCGTTTTGATCGCCCCCAGCACGTTGCATACCCCGCTGATGCCAAAGATTTGCGCCATTTTGAGCACGCTGTTTTCAGGCAGGCCATAGCGGTCGATCATTGTTTTCCAGCCCGCTTTTTCGGTGAGCAGTTGCAGCCCCATTTTGGATTCAACGTCGTCGACGCACATTATAGCGTCCATATTGAATACGTTGTGGATCCAGGTCACGTGCTTGTCGCCGATGCCCTGAATATCGTGCCCGCCATAGCCGTTCCAATAGAGGGTCGGACATTGAACCGGCTCGATGCCGACGATTTTGTGATCGGGCCAGACTTGCTTGAGGCGATCGCCGGCGGCGATGGTGCCGGCCGATCCCATCGCCGAGGTGTAAGCGGCAATCTTGCCGTTGCCGATGCCTTGGGCCTCCAGTTCTGCGGCCAACTCGACAATGGTGTTGCCGGTGACATGATAGTGAAAGCGATAGTTGCCCATCACTTCAAACTGGTTCAAGATGCGGATGTGTTCTGGGTCGGCGTTTTCGAGTTCCCTGGTTTTGTCATAGATTTCTTTGACGTTGGACTCGCAGCCGGGGGTCAGGTACAATGACGCGCCATAGCTGCGGATCATCTCGAAACGCTCCCGGCTCATCTCTTCGGGCAGGATGACGATGGAATCAAAGTTCATTCGACAGCCGACCCACGCGCCGCCGATGCCATAGTTGCCCGTCGAAGGCCAGACCAGGCGGTGGATGCGCGGGTCAACCTGACCAGAGAGTTCTTTTTCAACCAGTACCGAATAGGCCGCGCCGACCTTGTGGCTGCCGGTTGGAAAGTCTTTGGCGTACAGGACGACGATCGGCGCATCGACGCCGGTCAGCTCGCGCGGCAGCGTCTCATAATAGATACGATTGTTTGCGTCGCGCCAGGTAATGTTGTACAGGTTGATCGGATCCAGTGGATCACGTGTCATCATGTCGAGCGCCTGGCGGCGGACTTGGGGGTCGATTTGGTTGGGGTGAAGCATTTCCTCAAAGGTGGGGCCGATGATCAGACTGGCGGTTTCGATCGCACTGTGATTCATTTTATTGTCGCTCCTCTAGATGTAATCCCATCG
>CAYZYE010000049.1:0-21299 GCA_964481205.1 uncultured Anaerolineae bacterium
GTCCATCTCGACCACCTCTGGGATATGTCACGATCCCCCAACTCTATTCTACAGCCAGATGTGACCGAGGTGAGTAAACAAGTGGTAAATTCGGCGTAAAAACCGCGTATAAAAAGCGTGAAAACAACGTGTACACCAACCCGTGACCTGGCCTTAAAAACGGCATTTCCTCGACCAAACGCGGATGATCAATCCGCTGCCCCCAACGGCAAATGCATCCCAAGCTGATGGGGATATTTCTAGTTCGAGGCGACTGGCTCTTTGAGAACGAGAGCACGGTTGAGAAAACAGTGCTTTTGCCGTGACTTGGCCTTAAAAACGGCATTTCCTCGGCCAAACGCGGATGATCAATTCGCTGCCCCCAACGGCAAATGCATCCCAAGCCCAGGGCTGTTCAATTCTACAATCCAGCGGTTGAAACCGCGTTGGGTGAGCCGTTGGCTGGTCGTCCCCCTACGGCGACGAGTCCTCACCAGCGATGGCGTCCACGCAGGTGGGACGCCCGGCCTTGGCCCGCCAGCGGTGACTTTAGTCACGAATTAGAATTTAACAGCCCTAATCCCAAGCCGATCCAGGGCAATTGCGTCTTGACTGGCCGGTCACCAAAGCTGAAAAACCCCCAGTACACCCGCAGAGAGCGCCGAGAGCGCAAAGAAATAAAACATCGAGTAACACCGTGGATATTCACAAACACAAGATGATCTCTGCGTCCTTGGTTAATCTTGGGTTTTTCAGTGGCCTCCTTGGAGCACAGCCCACGGGAGGCTAAAAAGAAAGGGGCAAATCATTTCATTTGCTTGAGACAAGATATTGTGTTAGAATCGAACGCGCAAGTGTGATGGAACAGACCAAATTTCAGATGAATAGGGGGAGAAAACCAAATATGAGACGCACAGACGATCCAATTGCCTGGCGAATCAATGAAATGAGCAAGCGAGTCAAAAAACTCCAAGAGAACGAGTGGTATTATTATTTGATCGCCAGCGACGCGCTGCACGGCTCCAAAGTGGTGGTCAACGGGCGCGAAATGCTAATGTTTGCTTCGTACAGCTATCTCAACCTGATCCACCACCCGCGCATCAACGCGGCGGCCAAGGACGCCATTGATGCGTTCAGTTCTGGCACGCATGGCGTGCGCCTGTTGGCCGGCACCACCAGGCTGCACCGCCAACTCGAAGAGCGCATCGCGCAGTTCAAAAATGCCGATGCAGCGGTGACTTATTCGAGTGGTTTTGTGACCAACCTGGCGGCGATCGCCGCGCTGACCGGGCGGCACGATGTCGTCCTGTCCGACCGACTCAACCACGCCAGCATCGTCGACGGCTGCCGCCAAAGCCTGGCCAAATTCGTCCGCTTCCGGCACAACGATATGGACGACCTGGAACGTCGTCTATCAACCATCGATCCCAAAGCGGGCAAACTGGTCGTGACCGACGCCGTGTTCAGCATGGACGGCGACATTATCAACCTGCCGGCCATGCACGCCTTGTGCGAAAAATACGGCGCGTGGCTGATGGTCGATGAGGCGCACAGTCTGGGCGTGTTGGGCGAAACCGGGCACGGCATCGAAGAACACTTTGATATGGAAGGCTGCATCGACATCAAAATGGGCACGCTGTCCAAAACGATCCCCAGCGTTGGCGGGTACATTGCCGGCGACGCCGAGTTGATCAATTTCCTCAAACATGCCTCGCGCCCGTTCATCTTTTCCGCGGCCCTGCCGCCGGCGGCAGTCGCCGCGGCCAAAGCGGCATTCGACGTGATCGATGATGAGCCGGAGCGCGTCAAGATAGCGCAGCGCAACATGCGTTATTTTATCGCCCAGCTGCAAGCCAACGGCTTTGACACGCTCAACACCGAAACGTGCATCGTGCCGATCATTTGCGGCGATGAAAAAAGCGCCTGGGAGATGGCGCGTCTCAGCCAGGCAGAGGACATTTTCGTGCTCCCCGTCGTCTCGCCGGCCGTGCCGGAGGGATTGAGCCGGCTGCGCGCCAACGTGACCGCCGCACACAGCCTGCAAGAGATCGATTACACAATTGACGTGTTTACGCGGGCGGCGAAAAAAGTGGGCATTTTGTAAGCCGATGCGCTTATTTTGGAAATTGATCCAACTCGCTTTTCAACGCCAGTTGGCCTATCGCGGCGCCAACTGGGCCGGGCTGGCAACCAATTTCTTTTTTGGCTTGCTGCGCGCCTCGCTGATGATTGCCTTGTACCACGCGCGCACCGAGGTGGCCGGCGTCTCTTTGCAAGAGGCGATCACCTTTACCGGCCTGACCCAGGCGGTGATCGCCTATCTGCACCTATTTGGCTGGTGGGAGGTGATGCTCGCCGTATACAACGGCGACATCGCCTCCGATATGCTCAAACCATTCGACTATATCACCTTTTGGCTGGCCCAAGACGTGGGCCGGGCAATCGCTCACCTGCTGGTACGCGGAGTCACAATCCTGGCCGCCTATGCCCTCTTTTTCCCCATCACCTGGCCGCGCACGCTGTGGCAATGGGCGACGCTTGTCGTCGCTTTGACGCTCAGCTTGCTGGTCAGCTTTGCATGGCGATTCTTGATCAACCTGGCGGCGTTCTGGACACCCGACGCGCGCGGGATCGGGCGCGTTGGCTTTGGCCTGTCCTGGTTCTTGTCCGGGTTCTTGATGCCGCTGCGCTTTTTCCCCGATTGGTTTGTGCGCTTGTGCAACCTGACGCCTTTTCCCTCGATGGTCAACACAGTGACCGAGGTGTATCTGGGCGTGATCACCGGCCCGGCATTGATCAATGCGCTGGGCCGGCAGTTGTTGTGGGCAATCATCTTGTTTGTCGCTTGCCGGCTGGTCATGCGCGCCGGCGTGCGCCGGTTGGTGATCCAGGGAGGATAGAGACGGTGTGGTGGGCGTTTGGCGTTTACCGCCGCCTGATCTCGGTCAACATTCGGGCGCAGATGCAGTATCGCGTGGCTTTTGCGTTCGACCTGATCGGCACAGGGCTTGGCACGGGGATTGCCTTTGTAACTCTGGCGCTGATCTTGCAGCGCTTTGAAAACATTGCCGGGTGGACGCTGCCCCAGGTGGCCTTTCTGTACGGCACAGTCGAGACGGCGTTTGGCATAATGGACATGATTTTCAGCGGATTCGATCCGAGCCATTTTGGACATCAAATACGTAAAGGAACATTCGATCAAATCTTGCTGCGCCCGGCCGGCACAACGCTCCAGGTTTTTGGCTCCGAGTTTGCGCTGCGCAGGCTGGGCCGCATTTTCCAGGGCGCGGTGGTATTGATCCTGTCCCTGCTCTGGCTCGATGTGTCCTGGACGCCGCTCAAAATGCTCTTTTTGCCGCTGATGCTCGCCAGCCTGGTTTGTTTTTTCGGCGCACTGTTTGTCACCGGCGCGACCTTTACCTTTTGGACGGTGCAATCGATCGAAGTGGTCAACATCTTTACCTATG
This sequence comes from uncultured Anaerolineae bacterium, assembly GCA_964481205.1. Taxonomy (GTDB): domain Bacteria; phylum Chloroflexota; class Anaerolineae; order JAFGEY01; family JAFGEY01; genus CAYRXM01. The sequence goes on from CAYZYE010000049.1 coordinate 3,447, forward strand.
GCGGCGTCGAAATGATGTCGTACCCGATGAGCATCTATAACAAGTGGCTGCGCCGCTTTTTCACGTTTGTTATTCCAGGTATATTTATGAACTATTACCCTGCTTTGTACATCCTCGACAAACCGGACCCTTTGGGCATGCCGCCGTTTGCACCGCTGCTGTGCCCGGTCGTCGGCGCGGCCATGCTCGCCGCCGCGCTGGCGTTTTGGCGATTCGGGATCAGGCATTATCAAAGCACGGGAACGTGACCCGTTTGACCGGAAAATAAAAAAGCAGATGACCAAACCGGCGCTTATTCACGTCGAAAAACTATATAAACATTTCAAGATTTTGAAACACCACCGAGGCGCCCTGGGTGCGCTGCGCAACTTGATCACCCGCAAGTACAACCTGGTGCGCGCCGTCGACGGGATCAGTTTCGACATTCAACCCGGCGAATTAGTGGGCTATATCGGCCCCAACGGCGCCGGCAAGTCGACCACAATCAAAATGCTGACCGGGCTGTTGGTGCCGTCGGGCGGAGAAATCCGGGTCAACGGCCGCGTGCCGTGGCAGGAACGCCGCGCGCACGTGGCGCGCATCGGCGTGGTCTTTGGTCAACGCACGACGCTATGGTGGGACCTGCCGGTGATCGAATCATTGGCCCTGTTGCAATACATTTACCGGATCCCGGCGGCCCGGTTTCGCCAGAATATGGCCGAGTTTCGCCAAATGCTCGACCTCGACCCTTTTTTGGACACGCCGGTGCGCTCGCTCTCGCTCGGCCAGCGCATGCGCGCCGACATCTGCGCGGCCTTGATCCACAACCCGCCGCTGCTCTTTCTCGACGAGCCGACGATTGGCCTGGACGTTGTGGCCCGAGACCGCATCCGGCAATTTATCCGTCACATCAATCGTGAGCGAAACACGACGGTGATTTTGACCACCCACGACCTCTCGGATGTCGAAAAACTGTGCCGCCGGGTCATGATTATCGACCACGGCCAACTGCTTTTCGACGGGCAGTTGGACACATTGCGCAACCGGTTCGGCGGGCAGCGCGAGCTGATCGTTGACCTCGCCATGGAATACGAGCGGGTGGATGTCGAGGGCGCCCAAGTGGTCGAACGCGACGGACTGCGAGTCACCTACCGGTTCGCGCGGGGCGAGGTGACGGCCTCGGAACTGATCGGCCGGCTATCGGCGCGCTACCGCATCCTCGATCTCCAGGTGCGCGAGCCAGAGATCGAAGACACGGTGCGGCGAATTTATCAGGAACGCCTGCTCGAACCAGGCCAAAATGCGCGCCGCGCCGACCCCGCATGAATGACCAGGCCGGGGCAAACCGTCCAGGTGGCGCGATCCATCCGCCGCCGCGGATTGGACAAACCCGAAACGCGCCGGCAGAGACCGTCGCCGCGAGAAAGAACGTCCGATGTTTGTTTTCGATCTACAAAGGCTTGACCGGTTTTCAAAATGTCCCGAAACTTTCAAGCACTGAAACCTGTTGATAAAAGTTGCCTTTGAAACAAAGCAGCATCCTCAATCACGCCGGCCCCGCCGCTTGGGCCGGCCGGCGACCACAATGTCCTTTTGCCGCTGCTTGCGCCCCACGTCCTTTTCCACAAACAGGCTTTCGCCGCTAAAGGGATCGATCTCGGTGTAATACATCAGGCTGGAAAAAGTCGATGGGGTGGGCGTAAAAATCTGCACCTGCTCCGGGTTGATCCGCAACTCGCGGCTGATCAACGCCCGCATGCGTTTCATATCCTTTTCTGCGCAACCCGGATGGGCGGCGATCAGATAATAGGTCAAAAACTGCTTCCGCCCGGCCTGCTCGCTGAACCGCTCAAAGCGCTCCCGAAAGCGCAGCAACTCCCCCACCCCCGGCTTGCCCATCCTGGCCAGCACACGCGCCAGAGTATGCTCCGGCGCAACCTTGAGCTGCCCCGAGACGTGATGGCGCGCCACCGCACGCAAATAAGCATCGCCGTACTGCTTGTCGCCCAACACCAGATCGTAGCGAATCCCCGAACCGACAAAAACCTTTTTGACGCCCGGAACCCGGCGCAGCGCCTCGAGCAGCGCAATCTGGGGACGGTGATCGGGTTTGAGCGCCGGGCAGATTTTGGGGTACAGACAGCGCCTGTCTGGGCACGGGCCGTTTTTCAACTTGACGCTACATTCAAAACCGTACATATTGGCCGTCGGCCCGCCGACATCTTGAATATAGCCCTTGAAACCGGGCGATTGGGCCAGACACTCGGCCTCTTGCACCAACGACGCCAAACTGCGCCAGCGCACCGTGCGCCCCTGATGCACGGCGATCGAGCAGAAATTGCACTCGCCATAGCAGCCGCGATGACTGGGCAGAGAAAAACGGATCGTCTCCAGCGCCCGCACGGCGCCCTGCCGGGCATAAAAGGGATGCTGAGCGCGCTCGTAATCGAGAGCGTGAACGGCGTCGAGTTCATCCTGGGTGAGGTAAAACGCGGGCGGGTTGTGGATCAAATAGCGCGTGTCCTGCTGCTGACACAACCCCTGAGCGGTTTGAGGATCGTTGTTCAGGTAAAAGCGATGAAACATGTCGATAAATGCCCGTTTACTTGAAACAACCTCTTGATACGAAGGAAGCTCCAAATATCCGGCCTTGCGTTCCGGCGCGACGTAACACAAGCCGCGAATGCCCTCGACATAACTCCCCGTCGCCAGCGCGTGCGCCAACTCGACCACACTGCGGTCGGCCATCCCGTAGAGCAGGTAATCGCCCCGCGCATCGATCAAGATCGAACGCCGTATCTTGTCCGACCAGTAATCATAGTGCGCCACCCGCCGCAGGCTGGCCTCGACGCCGCCGAGGACGATCGGCGCGCTGTCCTTGAAATAGCGCCGGATCAAATTGCTGTAGACGATCACCGCCCGATCGGGACGGCGAGTATTCTGCCCGCCCGGCGTCATATCGTCGTCGCGCTTGCGCTTTTTCGTCGCCGTGAAATTGGCGACCATCGAGTCGATACAGCCGCCGCTGACGCCCCAAAAGAGCAGCGGCTCGCCCAGGCGGGCAATGTCGCGCCCCGAAGACACATCCGGCTGGGCAATGATCCCCACCCGGTAGCCGGCCCGCACCAACAGCTTGCCCACCACGGCCACGCCGATGAACGGACTGTCGATATAGCTGTCGCCGGTGACGAGAATCACGTCCAGCGCGTCCCAGCCAATGGTAGACAGTTCTTGAAGCGTGGTCGGCAAAAACATGATCGGCCCTACTTTTGCCGGGCAGCGACATCCAAATGATCGTCCAGCGGGTCGTCCGGCGACGTTTCGAGCGAGCGCAGCCAGTCGATCACCGGCTGCCGCCAATCGATCGCCGTATTGTAGGCATCTGGATCATGCGCCTGAAAGCGAAAATCGTCGCCGCCGGCGTACATGAAATCGTTGACCAGCACGTGATAGGTCGCTTCCCGGTCGATCGGCGTGCCATCAGCCAAAGCATACCCGCCAATCGTCGTCATCCCCCCAACAACGGGCGAACAACATTCAATGTTTTCGATCAACTGCGCGCCGGTCAACTCGACGTCGATCAGCACATTGTTGAACGGCAGCACACCGACAATCGTGCTCAAAGTGATCTCGCCGGCCGGGATGTCTTGGCGGAAACCGCCCCGGTTAGCCAGCGCCACGTCGGCTGCCGGGTAAGCGGCCAGCCAGGCGTCTGTGACCATATTGAACATTGCGTTGGAGCGACGCGGTATCTTGCGCCGGGCATAGCCCACCACCTCGGACAGCGCATCATCGGTCTGGGCACGCCACCTGGCGACCACCTCTGCCACCGCCCGGTCGGGCGCGCCGCCCTGGTTGTCGTGAACTTGGGCTTGAATATCGACGACGGTCGAGGTAGTTGAGTCCCAATCCAGATCAACTCTGACATAGGCCTGCATATACGCGCCGCTCTCGATCAAGGCCACGCCATCGACCACCCGGCTCACGCGGCGATGGCAGTGCCCGCCGCCGATGACGGCAATGCCCAATTGAGACGCCGCCGGAGCGAGCGCGGTCATCTCGTCACCGCAAATATGACCGAGCACGATCAACAGGTCGCCGCCGTCGGCCTTGACCTGCGGCACGACCGCCGCCAATGCCTCCTGGTACGGGACAAACTCGAAATCGGCGACATGGCTGGGCATCGTCGTCATTGGCGTCTTGAGCGAGGCCAGCCCAATGACGCCCACCCGAATGCCGCCCACCTCGGTCACGATGTATGGCTTGACCGCGCCGTCGGCGACGATCGAGGCCGCGCCGCCGTCTCGGGCGCGCAGATTGGCCGCCAGCAAAGGAAAATCCATTTGCGCGGCCCGCGCGCGCAGCTCATCCAGCCCGAAATCAAACTCGTGGTTGCCCACCGCCGCCGCGACATAGCCCATCGCGTTCATCACTTCTACCATCGACCGGCCATTGAACCAGGTCGAGATCGCCGGGCCGGTCCACATGTCGCCGCCGGAAAGGATCAAATACGCGCCGTTCTGAACATAGCCTTCTTGATCGCGCCACAGCCCCATCAAGCCGGCTGCCCCGCCGGTCTCTTTTGTCGCCTCCATCCAACCATGTTCGTCGTTGGTATACAAAATGGTCAAATGCGCCGGAGCGCCCGGAGACGGCGCGGCGGTTGGCGTTGCCGCCGGCGTTTGCGTCGCCAATGGTGTTGGTGTAAACGGCGCGTCCGTCGCCGGCGGCGTCGCGGAGCAAGCGACCGCCGACAACAAAACGACCAGACATATTGATAAAAGACTCTTTTTATACATTAAATTCTCCAAAAACCAATGTCGTGGCTAATTTTTCTTTTGCCGTTTGAGCTGCCTGGCGATCTTGGCCCACGTATCGCGCAGCGTCACCGTGCGGTTGAACACCAGCCGCCCGGCCGTCGAATCGGGATCGACGCAAAAATAACCCTTGCGCTCAAACTGGTAACGCGCGCCCGGCGCAGCGCCAAGCACGCTCGGCTCGACTCGCGCCGTGATCACCTGGAGTGAATCGGGATTGACATTGGCGGTAAAGTCCTGTCCTTCAGGCGCATCATAAGGGTCTTCTTTGTTAAATAGCCGGTCGTAAAGCCGCACCTCGGCGTCGACGGCGTGCGCCGCCGAGACCCAGTGCAGCGTGCCGCGCACTTTGCGCCCGTCGGGCGCGTCGCCGCCGCGCGTAGCGGGGTCATAGGTGCAGCGCAACTCGACCACGCGCCCATCCGCGTCTTTGATCACGTCGGTGCAGGTGATAAAATAGGCATAGCGCAGGCGCACTTCACGCCCCGGGGCCAGCCGGTAGAACTTTTTTGGCGGGTCCTCCATAAAGTCAAAACGTTCGATCCACAGTTCCTTTGAAAAAGGCACCAGGCGCGTGCCGGCGCTCGCGTCTTCGGGGTTGTTGATCGCTTCCAATTCCTCGACCTGACCATCGGGATAGTTGGTGATCACCACCTTGAGCGGGTCGAGCACGCCCATCACACGCGGCGAAGTCTTGTTGAGTTCCTGGCGCACAAAATGCTCCAACATGGCGATATCGACCATGCTGTTGGCTTTGGCCACGCCGATTTGATCCAGAAAAGCGCGGATCGCGCCCGCCGGGTAGCCGCGCCGTCGCAGCCCGGCGAGGGTGGGCATACGTGGATCGTCCCAGCCGTTGACATGGCCTTCTTGCACCAGTTTGAGCAGGTAGCGTTTGCTCAACACGGTATAGGTCAGATTTAGACGCGCAAACTCGATCTGGCGCGGGTGAAAGATGCCCAGTTGTTCGATGAACCAATCGTAGAGAGGGCGGTGTTCCTCATAGCCCAGGTCGCAAAACGAGTGCGTCACCCCCTCCATCGAGTCATTTTGCCCGTGTGTCCAGTCATACATGGGATAGATGCACCAGGCGTCGCCGGTGCGGTGATGGGTGGCGTGCTTGATCCGGTACATCACCGGGTCGCGCAGGTTGATGTTGCCGGAGGCCATATCGATCTTGGCGCGCAGCGTGCGCGCGCCATCGGGGAACTCGCCGCTGCGCATACGCGCAAACAGGTCGAGGTTTTCCTGCACCGGGCGATCGCGATAGGGGCTGTTTTTGCCCGGTTCGGTCAACGTGCCGCGATATTCGCGTATCTCGTCGGCGCTGAGGTCGCAGACATAGGCCACGCCTTTTTTGATCAATTCGACGGCGTACTCGAACAATTTTTCAAAATAATCCGAGGCGTGATAGAGCCGGTCGCCCCAGTCAAAGCCAAGCCAGCGAATGTCGTCCATAATCGAATCGACATACTCGACCTCTTCTTTGACCGGGTTGGTGTCGTCAAAGCGCAAAGTGTACTCGCCGCCCAGGTCCTCGGCAACGCCATAGTCGATACAGATCGCCTTGGCGTGCCCGATGTGCAAATAGCCATTTGGCTCCGGCGGAAAGCGAGTGCGCACGTGATCAAAACGCCCGCTGCGAATGTCCTGAACGACGGCGGCGCGAATAAAATCCTTACTCGCCAGAGCGTCGAGTTCCTCGTCGGTGAGATCGATTTTCTTTTCAGACACAATATTCCTCCAAATGATCCAATGTTATATACGACAGACCATCCATCATTGACCAGGATCACCTATGCGGCGCCCGATCATCGCAGCGATCTCGGATCCAGAGCATCCCGCAGTCCGTCGCCCAAAAAGTTGATCGCCAGTGTCGTCAGCAAGATCAGTATCCCCGGAAAAAACCACATCCATGGTTCGGTGTCCAGATGATGATAGGCCTGGTCGAGCATATTGCCCCAGGTTGCCGTCGGCGCTTGCACGCCCAACCCCAAAAAACTAATGTACGCTTCCGAAAGGATGGCCGCGGCCACGCCCAGCGTCGCCGAGACGACGATCGGGGCGATGGTGTTGGGCAAAATGTGCCGGAAAATGATATGGCGGTTTGGCGTACCGATGCATCGCGCGGCGGTCACAAACTCGCGTTCCTTGAGCGCCAAATAATTGGCCCGCACGATGCGCGACAGTCCCATCCAGCTGGTCAAGCCGATCACGCTGATAATGACCACCACGCTGCCGCTAAAGGATCGCCCCAAAAACTGCAACGTTTTGATCTTGCCACCAAGCATTTTACTCAAAATGATCAACAAGAACAATTGCGGAATATTAAACATTGCCTCGGTCAAACGCATCAAAATGGCATCGACGATGCCGCCATAAAAACCCGCCAGTGCGCCGACAAGGACGCCAACCGTGACCGAAACGAGCACGGCCAGCAAACCGATAATGATCGATATCTGGCCGCCGTAAATCGTCCGCGCCAAAATGTCTCGCCCGGTGCCATCGGTGCCAAAAGGGTGCGCCATCGACGGCGGCTGGTCTTTGACCTTGAGATCGATCAAATTGGCATACTTTTCGCTAAACATCACGGCGCCGATCGTCACATAGAAAAAGATGAGCAGCAACAGCCCCGCGCCCAAAAGCGCCATTTTGTGCCGGCGAAAGCGCTGCCAGGTCAGTTGCAGCGGAGATTGCGGCGGGCGAATCGAGGAAGCGCCATCGAGTGGAATTTTTGCCGCAGTCTTGGTCATAATCGCACCTCAGTCATAACGGATCCTCGGATCGAGATAGGTATAGGTGATGTCGGTGATCAATTGGAACAGGACGACGGCGATCGAGATCATTATCAAGATGCCCATCAAGACCGGAATGTCCGTATCTTGGGCCGCGTTCCAGTAAAGCCGTCCCATACCCGGCCAGGCAAAGATCGACTCTGTGACCACCGCGCCGCCGAGCAAACCGGGAATATCCAATCCAATGATCGTGACCAGCGGCAAGGAGGCGTTTTTGAGCGCGTGCCGAAAGAGAACGAGTTTTTCGGACAGCCCTTTGGCCCGCGCCGTGCGAATATAGTCGTTGTGAATCACATCCAACATGCTCGAACGGATAAAGCGGGTATACCCGGCAATACTGATGATCGAAATGCTGGTTACTGGCAACACCATATGCCAGGCGATCTGCGCCAGCGTCGGTCCCGCGTCGAGATCATACTTGCCCACCGTCGGAAAATAGGGCAGCCCCCATGCTTTGAATTTGACGGCGAACAAAAACATCATCATCAAGGCGGTCCAAAAGATCGGCATCGAGTAACCGATAAAGGACAATGCCGTGATCACATGATCGACGAACGAATACTGCTTGAGCGCAGAATAAACGCCGATGAACAACGATGCGCTAATGATGACAATCTCGGAAACAATCATCAACAACAGCGTGTTAGGCAGCCGCTCTTGAAGCAGATCACTGACCGGCCGTTTTTGCATAAACGACTTGCCCAAATCGCCGCGCAAAATGCCCTTGCGTGTGCCCTTGCTATCGGGTATCCCGTCGCCATCCAGGTCAATGTCCATCCAATCGTTGCCGATCAACCACACACCATATTGCACAATGACCGGCTTGTCCAACCCCAATTGGCGGGTCAGCCGTGCCCGGTCGGACGAACGGATGCGTTGCCGGCCGCCAAACGAGGCCAGCGGATCGCCCATATTCATTGCCAGAATAAACACAATCAGGCTGATGAGAAAAAGAAGGGGGATGGCCTGAAGGAGACGGCGAATGATATATCTGGTCATACGTCTCTCCTAGCAGACCCGGCGGAACCCGTGGCGTTTGAAAACAACAGGGGGTTCGGTCAGGCCATGCAGAGTGAATAGCAAGAAGAGGAGGACATAAAACGCCTCCTCTTCTATAAATAAAAGATTCAAGGGGTTACTTGACATCCCATTCAAAGATATTCCAGAACGGATCCGCGCCGGAAATCTTGGCACCCGTCAAGCGGGTGTTGATCGTCCACACGTCGTTGTCGTGCCAGACGCCGAGCCAGTACACATTTTCATTGATCACGCGACCAATCTCGTGGAAAAGATCGATCCGCGCTTCGGGGTCCATCTCGACTTCTTGCGCGCGAACGAGCGCATCCAACTCTTTGTCGCAGATACCGTACCAGTTGGAGCCGTCTGGCGAGTCATCCGAAGGAATCTCGGAGCACAACCACTGCGACTCGCTGGGGTCGGGGAAATTCGACGTGTCCGACCACTCGGCGATGTCAAACTGACCGGTAGCGATCGGGCCGTCCTCGCCATAGCTGTTCCACATCGTATCATACGAGTTGTTCATAATCTCGATGCCGATGCCAACGTCGGCCAGGTACTGCTGGGCCACAACCTGGGTTTGCTCGCGCACTTCGCGGCCGGCGGTAGTCGAGTAGCGCAGCACCAACTCGACGCCATCCTTGTCGCGGGTGCCATCGCCATTGCTGTCGACCCACCCGGCTTCATCCAACAATGCTTTGGCCTTGTCGGGATCGTAGGCATAAGCGTTGGCCTTGGGATAAGCATAAGTGGTTTCTTCCCACTTGGTCAGGGGCGGATAAGTGCCGCCGTAGAGCAATTCCTTGCAGATCGAATCAAAGTCGACGGCATAGGCAATGGCCTGACGGACGCGCACATCTTGCAACGCCGGGTGGCCGTTGTCGGCTGCCGTTTCATCGGTGTTGAGGTTAAAGAACCAGCTTTCGTTGTAACCAGAAAGCACGGTCTTGATCTCGACATTGTCCAATTTTTCGATGGTGGGAATGTCGGCGTAGGACAAAAAGATGCCAATGTCGGTGTCGCCAGTCTTGATCGCGGCCATCTGCGCTTCGTCATCGGGAACGATGAGAATATTGACTTGATCGATCTTGGGTTTGCCGCGCCAGTAGCCGGGATTGGCCTGGAAAACCAGGTGACTGCCGGCCTGCCACTCTTGCAACTGGTACGGGCCGTTGACAACGTCGGGCATCCGGTTCCACGCGGCGTCATCGAGCGTGCCTTTATCCTTGAACACCGGTTCAAGAATGTGCTTGGGCAGGACAAAACCAAACATCGTGCTCGCCCAGGGAGCAAATGACTCGGAGAACTTGACCACCAACGTTTTGTCATCCTCGGCAGTGATGCTTTCGACATATTTGTCATAGGGCCAGGTGCTGCTGACGTTGACGTTGCTTGGGTCAAGGATCATCTTGTAGGTGAAAACAAAGTCATCGGCTGTAACCGGCGTGCCATCCGACCAGTTTGCCTTGGGGTTCAGGGGAATCTTGATCGTCAGGCCGTCCTCAGAGATCAAACCATTGCCTTTGGTTGGAAACTGGGCAGCCATTTCTAGCGAAGGGCTGAGTGAATCATCAAAATACCACAAGCCGGGGTTGATCAGATCGATGGCCAGACCGGCAAACCACATATTAGAGTACATACTGTTCAGTGTGTCCGGTTCTTCGAAAAAGGTCATCGTCACCGACTTGGGTTCGCCGGACGGCTCAGGCGTGGCCGTCGGCGCCGGCGTCGCGGTGGGCGCTGCGGCTTGAGAGGTAGCAGTGGGTGGAACTGTGGTTGGCGCGTCTGTTTTTGTGCATGCGACCATTGAAAAGACAAGAGCCGTGATCGCCAACAAGTAAAACATTTTTTTCAACACTTGTTCTCCTCCAATTGAAAAATCCCATCCTCGTGGGTTTCTTGGCAAACAACTCGCGTGTTGAATGCCAGGGCCAAGTTGATCAGGTGAATGGATATGCTGCCACCTCCTTTCGACATACAGCTCCGTTTTGTTCCATAAAATGGCAAACGATTCGACCGGAGCACAGACAAAAAAAGCCAGAGGTACAAAATGATCGGGTGAGGAACCAGACAATTGGCCCTGTCCGGCCAATCTGGCGTTTATTATAGCCACAAACAAAAAGGCTGTCAAGAAAAACAACTATTGGATGCCCACGCCACCAGCCCCTCGCGGTACAGCGCGCCGACCCAGTTTAGCGCCGCGTGATCGTATTCCCGCTCGATCCGGCGCAGCGTCCATGCGCCGTCCAGCCGCGAGAGCAGCGAAGCATAATCCGGTGGAACAGGCAACGCAACGCCCTTGGAGAGCAGCACGCCCTGCTCATCTCGCCCTCGATCATCCCACGCAGCGATGGGGCGCAGCCCGGCAAAGAGCGGCAGCTCGAACGGGGGCCGGACGGGCGTCTGGGACAGCGGCGAACGCATCAAAGGGTCTTGCGCCGCGCCGATCAACATCGCCTGCGCGCGACACCCGCCATGGCAAACGGCAAACGCGGCGCAGGCATGGCACGCCCGTGGCCCAAGATCGCGCCACCTTGCCATCGCCGCACCGCGCCACACCGCTTCGACCGAATGCGACAGCAGATCGCCGGCGATCAGCGGCGCGTGGTTGCACGGACGCATCCGACCCCACGGATCGATGGTGGCAAAAGTGCTGCCGGCCGTACATCCCGTTGACGATGAAGCCTCGAAACACTGCGGAATACAGTTGCCAAAACGGATCGGCTGCCCCCGCGCGCGCAGCGACTCGACGGCGACCATTGCCGCGCGCAACTGCGCATCGTCCGGCGTGAGACCGTCACGCCCGGCGCCGATCAGCCGGTTGCAAACCAGGTGATTGGCCCCCAGACGCAGCGCCAAATCGAGCGTTTCTTTGATGCGATTGAAATTCCTTTGTGTAATCACAATACTCAAAGCAACATCGAAACCGGCCTGGGCGGCGCGGCGAACGTTGGCGACGGTCTGGACAAACGAACCGCGCACACCGCTAAAGGCCTCATGCGTGGCAGCGTCGGGGCCGTGCAAAGAGATGAGAAAACCGTCAAAGACGTTCAGCCCTTGCAACAGCTCGAGCAGCGCGCCGGCGTCGTCCCACCGGCCATTGGTGAACAGAGTAAAAGGTACAGCCAGGCGATCGACGGCGCGAACGATTTCCTCCAAGTCAGGGTGCAACGTCGGCTCACCGCCGGTGATCTTGAACTGTTGTGCGTGCGCAGCGAGCCGCGCAATGAGATTTTGCCAACCCGCGCCGTCCAATGGACGAGGCAAATTCGGCCCGGCATGCGAATAAACATTGCCGCAGCCGGGACAGGCATTGTTGCAAGCGGGCGTCAGTTCCAGGTAATAGGCCGCCGGCAAAGAGAGCACCGGCAGCGGTAGCCCGTCTACGGGGCAAGCGCACTGGCAATCACAAGCGCAATCTGCGCGGGCGGCGGCAAACCGCCCGCCCCGGTCGGAGGGGTTATTGGTCAACACGATGTTCATACGCACCTCACAATTTTCGCAACGCCCCCAAATAGCCAGCACACAACGTCTACCAATCCAACATTTGCCGGCACAACATTCGCAAAGCGCGCAACGCCTCGTTCGCCGGCACATCTTGAATCGCGTCGAGAATCCCTTGCGCCAGGGTGTGAACCGCCGCCACCGAGAGCCGGGGACTTGTAAACCGGTCGTTGAGACGATCAAAGAACCGCTCCGGCTCGCGGCCGCGCTGCTGCGAGACCAGCTTGGCTGCCAGGCCAAAATGTCGCGCTGCCGTGGCATAATCCTGCTGCCGCTCGGCGATCTCGCCGCGCGTTTCCTGAATATATCCTTGCAGCAGCGTATAACCCAGCCGGGAAGCGCTGTCCCAAATCTGCGCCAGCAGTTCCGACACCTCGTGGTCGGGGCGCAGAGCGCCAAGGAAATAGGCCAGCGCCAACTCGAAGCGGCTGCGAGTGATCAACCACTGATCGCCGTATTTGGATGCCAACGCCAAACTCTGCGCCAAACGCCGCTCTGCGTTCTCGAAAAAATCGGCGATCTCGCGCGCGTGTTTGTCGCCGTCGATCTCTTGCAGATACACGGCCCGGTCGCGCTGTTCGCGGCCATAGACATTCAACACGCCGGCCAGCAGCGGCTCGTCGCCAATTTGCTCGGCCAAAGCCAGCGCGTGCGCCAGATAAGCCTCCGTCTCTTCATACTGTTCCATGTGGCGGCGAATGTTGGACAGAGAGAGATAGGCCATAATCTGTCCACGCACCTCATCGACCTTGTCAAAACTGCGCAGCGCCAGTTTGGTATACCGCTCTGCACCTTCCAGATCGCCGCGATCACGATCGATCTCGCCCTTGGTCAAATAACTATAAGCCAGGTCGCGCTCCAACCCCAGACGCCGGCGCTGCGCCAGACTGACCCGGCACAACACGTCGGCTTGCGCCAAATCACCTTGCAGGCGGTAGACATAGGCCAAATTGTTGGTCGCAGAAGCAATCAGGGCATAATTGTCCACCTGCTTGCTGAACGAGATCGCCTGCTGGTAATGCTGAACCGCCTGATCGAGATGACTGGTCAACCTGTAAATCTGGCCCAGATTGTTGTGCAGCGCGCCGATCACCCGCGTCTGTCCCTGTTCCTCCGCAACCTGAAGCGCGGCCTGAAACTCGCGCAGCGCCCATTCCGAATCCGTCGATGCAGCGATCAACCCCAACGTATTGTGGGCACTGATGCGGTTGTCAGGCGACAAGCCCACCTTTTCCAACATGGTCAGGCAAATCTGGCTGGCCCGGTCCGTTTCGCCGCGCAAACGCAGCGACTCAGCCCGGCGCAGTTCCACCGTGTCCCGAATGTCCGTATAGCCGGCGATCTCCATCTCGTCGAGCAAATGCTGCATTCGCACCAGGTGATTGTTACGCTGCGCTTTGGCAAAACGGTCTTCAAAATATTCCAGACCCTCTTGTTCGCCAAGCTGCAAATGATAATACAGGCATTCGGCTTCCAACTTCCACTGTTCCCACTCGGCGTCCGAAATGGCCACGCGATGCACGGGGCCTTTGTCCCGTCCAAGCTGCGCCTTGCCCCGCCGCGCCAACTCGTCGATGCGCGGTACATAATATGTATCGATGATTTTGCGCGTCAACTCGCGGCGAATCTCGCCGGTGGGATCCATATACGGCCAGGCGTGGGCATTGACCAGGTTTTTCATCTCGTCATGCAGCATGCAACTCTGCGTCGCGGGGTTGTACTTGACAAAAGCGAGATCGGCAAGCTGCTGCACCAGACGCTGCGCGTCGGACAGAGACATTTCAAACAATGCGGACAAAATGTGCGCGTCGCTTCGCCGGTGGACATGGGCCATATAGAGCACGGCCTGGTTGAGCGCGCCGCGCAAAGAACGAATCCGATCGACCAACTCGAACTCGAACCGCTCGCGCAAGGCTACGAGTTTGTCTTGCGGCTGCGCTTGCAACTCGGCCAGCGAGAGATCGACCAACTCGGGCAGCGGCACGCTGCGCGAAAGCCACTCGACGGCCAACGTCAACAAAATGGGACGGCCACCGGTCAAAAAGTGCAGCTTGGCGCGCATATCCGCTTCGATAAACCCCTTGGGATCGACCGCGCCAAAAAACTCGGCGCTTTCAACCTGATCAAATTCGTTCAACTCGATCAAGGTCACGTTTCGCGCGCCATAAATCTTGCTAAACGCCGGCAGGCGCGCCTTTTGAACATCTCGCCCGGCGGAAATAAACAAGGTATTTGGAAGCTGGCTGGCATACAATTCGGCGCGCTCGCTGGACAAGGCAATCGACTCGGTGGTATCGGTCAAATAGAGCATTCGCGCATTTTGCAAAAAAGGACGCAACTCTTTGATCGATATTTCGAACAATTGGTTTTCCTTGCGTTCAACTTCACCCGGCACCCAGTCATAGGCGCGCTGCTCCAACTCGGCCAACGCATCGAGAAACCGGGAGCGGTCAATGCCCAAATAGCGATACAGCCCGGCGATCTGGGCAAGCCCGGTGGCGTGATGCTCGGCGTAATCCCAATACACCACCAAGAAATCGTCCCGCTCCTGGTAACGTCGCTGAATCTCCTTGAGCAGCCAGGTTTTACCCACGCCGCCATCGCCTTGCACGGCGATCAAGTGCGTCGTGTGCCACTTGTTGATCCACTCGTCAATCAGGGCCAACTCGTCTTTGCGGCCTACAAACACGTCAAACTTGTTGTCGCCCACCAGACACCTCCTCCGGCGATAGCCAACCGCATACCACATCCACCCCCTCATCGCCCAGGCAACGGCGCAACAGATAACGCACCTCGACATCCTGGCGAATTTGGCCGGCGATCAGGTCAGCAGCAGAAACCACTTGCTCGCCTGTCGACAAAGTCCGAACATACGACAGCAGCTGCCGGCGCAGCGCCTCTCGATCCACCGCTTGCTGCTGAAGGAAATGAAACAACCACTCGACGACGGACAAAAGCCGCTGCACCGACTTGAGCATCGAGTTGGGCAGCGCCTTGCCCAGGTTCAGAATCCAACGGCCATACAAGTCGAGCGCCAGCCGGTTCAAACGGTCATACCGCGCCGCGCTCGCTTTGCTCTGGCAGGCCATTTGCATCGCCAAAACGCGCCGCGTCAAGTGATCGCGATAAAACGGCTCCTGGATCGTCGGCCCAACCAACAGATGCGCCTGCTGCATTTCGGCAAACAAGCCCAGTTCGCTCGTCCCGGCCGGCAGCTCGCCGGCCCGGAGCAAGGCCTGCACCGTGTTGCCATTGATCCGGCGAAACACGCTCAACGTCTGCACCATACCCCGCAGCCTGGAGCCGAGTCTGGCGGTCAACTCGTCAACCACTGGCGACACGCAATCCCGCACCAACTGCACGCGATGCCGTTCAAAATACGCCGCTGGCGAGCCGATGGCAAAAGCCCGCCCGGCCAGGTGATCGAGCAGGCTGCGGATCACCCCGGGATGCCCGCCGCTCAAATATTGCACTTGATCCGCGATCCGCACGACGATGCGATCGTCGAGCTGAATCTGCGCAGCGCGCGCCTGGCTCCAGATCAATTCCTGAATCGGATGTTCGTCAAAGGGGCTGAGATAAATGTACTGCGGGGCCAAAGCTGCCGCAAACGCGCTTTCATAGCCATCCCAAAACTGTTCTGGGTTCCGTCCGGCGATGATCATTCGCACAATAATGATCTCGCGGCGGTCAATGTGCGTGTACTGGCGCAGGGTGAACAAGAGATTGTACACCCACTGTCTGGACGCGGGAGCGAGCCGCTCAACGGCGTCGAAAATCACCAGGACCGCCTTGCGGCCATGCGACGATCGCGCCGCCAGGTTTTGCACAATCGCATCGCACACGGCATCGACGTCATCGGTCGCCTGCCCTGCAAGCGACTGCGAAACCAGGGCGATCTGGTTGCCGTCGCCCGACCCACAATCGACATAGCGCAACGTCCATCGATCGGCCACGGCATGCCCGGCCTGCGCAAAAGCAATGAGCCGCTGCAAGAGATAGCTCTTGCCGTACCCGGCTGGGGCGCCGATCAAAGTATATGGCGAGCGCATAGCACGCAGCCGTTCCAGATCGAGCTGGCGCAACTCGTCCTCGCGGTTGACAAACTCGATCTCGTCAAATGCCGCCCCGGCCACGACGCGCAGCGCCGCTTCCAGGCGTTCGAGTTCGACCTCAAACGCAACCCGCTCTTGTTCCAGGTCGCCAAGCCGCGCCTCGAGCACCACCTTGCGCTGTCCATCAAGCTCCAGGGACAGGTCACGTTTGACGGCCTCGACCCGTTTGCTGATCGTCTCCCAGGAGGCCCTTGCCTCTTTGATCCGCTGTCGAATCCGCGCCTCTTGAATTACACTCTCTGACTCGGCCATCTCTGCACCCAATTTATGATTGTGATCATTGTACCCGAAACCGACAGCGAACGCAAACAACCCCAGATCGAGGGAGCATTTCAATGTGGGGGTCAGGGGGCGGCGGAATGGGGATTCCGCTTTGGATCGCCTCGCTAACCTTGCAATTCCGGTACCTTCCAATACGCCTCCGGCGCGTCCGGCCACTCGGGCATGCTCAACCCCGCCGGATCATAGACGATCTGCCCGGCCCGTATCGTGAGCGCGCACTCTAGCTTGGACCGCCCCGTCAACCTGGCGCGACCGCAGTCGGCAAAGCCGAAAAGGCCCTCCAACCGTTTGAACACGGCCACATCGGCCTCTGCGCCAACGCTCAAAGTTCCCAAATCGGGACGCCCGATCACCCGCGCCGGCGACGCCGTCGCGCGCATGATCACCTGGGAAAGCGACATACCCATGTTCAGATACTTGGACATGGTATTGAGCATGCTGATCACCGGGCCGTTAATGTTGCCCATGTGCAGGTCGGTGCTGATCGAATCGGGCGCAAAGCCATCCTGCAAGGCCGGCCAGGCGTTGCGAAACCAAAAACTCGCCGCGCCGTGACCGAGGTCAAGGATGACGCCGCGTTTTCGCGCCTGCCAGAGATGGTCGCGGACCTTGCCTGCCGCGTCGACAATGGGGAACTGTTGCGCAAAGACATGCGTGTGAATGTCGCCGGGGCGCAGCCGGTGCAAAAGCAGCTCCGAGTACGACCGCTCCGGCGGGCGCGGCCAAAAATCGACCATCACCGGCTTGCCGCAGCGTTCACCGGCCTGCACGGCGCGCGTCACCGATGCCCACGGCGGATGGGCAGCGTCCCAGGGACGGCGCGTCCAATAATGGGCCGATTTGATACCCACAATGATCTCTGGATACGCGGACGCGACGGCGGCAGTGATTTCGGGGTTCAGCTCGTCGATCTCTTGTTCGGTGACGCGATCGAGCATCCCACCGCTGGCGATGTTGATCAGCGCCAAAATTCGCGTCGTGGCCTTGTCGATACATTTTTCCTTGAAATCGACAAAATCACGCCACCCGGCCGTGCCGGCGTCCACCGTCGTTGTCACACCGCAAGAAACCAGGTGCGCATCTGCGTTGACGCTCTCGACATAAGCGGCGTCCGTCGGCGTAAACGTATACACATGGGTGTGAATATCCAGGATGCCGGGTGTCACTATATATTCCGAAACGTCGATCCTTTGAGCGGCGACGTGCGCGGGAATGTGCGCGGCAACCAGGGCAATCCTGCCACCCGCAATCGCCACATCCAACCGTTCGTCGATGCCGTTGGCGGGATCGATCACCCGCCCACCGCCAAGTACCAGATCGAACACCTGAGCCGGGTCCTGTTGG
>CAYZYE010000050.1:0-16749 GCA_964481205.1 uncultured Anaerolineae bacterium
AACAATAAAGAAAGAGGATGGTTTATGTCAAAAAAATCTCGTCGCGCGCGCAAGAAACAGGCCATTCGGGCGACCAATCAGGCGACGATGACGCTGGAAATGCCGGCCCAGGAGACGAACGAGGCGGTCGATTTCTCGGAATACAGGTATGTGATCACCGATCTGAGACGAGTGATGGTTCTGGCCGCGATCATGTTTGCGCTGCTGGTGGGACTGTCGTTTTTCATTCGCTGACGCCGGGCGCTACTGCGCGTTTCACCCGCCGGCCGGATTGCGTCGATCGAAGAAAAAGACCTGGGATTTGCCCAGGTCTTTTTCTTTTTCGATCTAGGCTTTTTATCCCATTTCGGGCTGTAACAACCCATAATTTCCGTCGCGGCGGGTATAGACCACGTTCAGCCGCCCCTCGTTGACGTTGTAAAAGACAAAGAAATCGTGTCCCAACAGTTCCATCTGCTCGATGGCTTCTGGGGCATCCATTGGCGTTACCTGAAAGCGCTTGACGCGCACGATGCGTCCCTCGGTGTCCTCTTGGACCACTGTTTCCTCGGGCGGCTTTTCGGCCGGCGCGCCCCTGTTTTTGCTGCGTCGTTTCTTTTTGTAGCGATCGATCTGCCGTTTGATCTTGTCCATAACCATATCGACCGACATAAAGATATCGCCGGTTCGTTCTTCGGCGCGCAAAATGGATCGATTGGTGCGGATGGTGAGTTGGGCGACCTGACGATCTTGGTGGCTGCGCGTTTTCTCGGCAGACAACTCGATGCGCGCCTCGGTGATCGTCGCCAGGTAGCGATCCAGTTTGCCCAGTTTCTTTTCGACGTAATCGCGCAAGTGATCCGTGATCTCGATACCTTTGCCCTGAACGACCAGTTTCATCATACGACTCCTTTCACCAACAAGATGGATAAAATTTATTCGGCGCGGGCCAGGGTCAACGCCCATACCGACCCCGCTCCTCCCTGTTTTAAGGCGATGCTGCACGCCTCCAGGGTTGCGCCGGTTGTGCATACATCATCGATCAACAAGATTTGTTTGTCTCGCACGGTGTTGCCGACGCAGGCAAAAGCTCCGGCAACGTTTTTTCGACGCTGCTCGGCATTGAGTCTGGCTTGCGACTGGGTGTGCCTTTGCCGGCGTAACGCATTGTCGCAGACCGCGATCCCGGCGCTTGCGCCCAGACGTTCTGCAAGCAGCCGCGATTGGTTGTAGCCTCTTTCGCGCAGACGGCGCGGGGAAAGGGGAACGGGGAGCAAAAGCTCGGCGGGGAGAGGCGTTTTCTTCCAGAACGAAATGAGCATTTCGCCCAGCGGAACGGCCATGTCGCGGCTGTAGCGGTATTTGAGTTGGTGGATCGCTTTGCGTATCGACCCGTCGAACAGCACCGCCGAGCGGATGCCGTCTATGGCCAGGGGATGGTCGATACAGCGCGCACAGCGCCCAGGCGCGGGCAGCGGTTGCCCGCAAATTTGGCAAATGGGCGCCGGAACAGGGGGAACGGATCGGCGGCAGGCGGGGCAATAAACGCTGCCCGGCTGACCGCACTCGATACACCGTAGAGGATAAAGCAGGTCGAGCAGTCCCTGCCCGGCCTGGTGTAACCAATGTAAAGCAGCCAAATCGTGCCTTCCTTGCCTGACCGTCTGGTGGATACGCTTTGCTCTATGTACACGGTTAGCAAAATCAGCACCGGCATTATGCCGTTTTTGTTGCAGTTTGCTTGTCCTGCTCCTAAGGCAATTCCAGAGAAATAATTGTCCCAGATTAGCATAGGCCGTAGGATAATGTTGGCATAAAATAAGCAAATTTATGGAATTGCCCAGGCTTTTCCAGTCTGTTTCAAAGGCAACTTGACATTTTGAAAACTGGAACAGCCTAAATGGATCCCAGTACGCCGCTGTCCATCATTAACAAAATCGCCGGTCCCAGCAGCATGATAAAGATGGATGGAAAGGTCAAAAAGACCATTGGGAAAACCATCTTGACCGGAGCCTGGTGCGCTTTTTCTTCCGCGCGTTGCCGGCGCAACATTCTCATCTGTTCGGATTGGACGCGAAGGATTTTGGCCATACTCACACCGAGTTGCTGCGCCTGGACAATGGCGGCCACAAAGGTGGTCACGTCGGACACGTCCATGCGGTTCGACATGGCCAGCAACGCATTTCGGCTCAATTTGCCCAAAGCCACTTCTTGCAGATAGCGGTTAAAAGCGCGCGGCAGCTCGCCATCTGATTTCTCGACCAACTTGCTCACGGCCTGGTCGAAACCCAACCCGGCCTCGACGCAAATGGTCAACAAGTCCAGGGCATCGGGAAGCTGTTTGACGATCTCGGATTGTCGAGACCTGATCTTGCTGCCCAGCCACAATACAGGCAGGTAAAAGCCCAGGGCGCCCACAACGCCGGTGAACAACAGGCGACGGGAGAACGGCATTTTGGCAATGCTCGTCAGGACGAAAATGAGCACGCTCATGACAATCATAGCGCCAAAGCGGATGGTAAGAAAGCGCGTGGGCGTCAAGTTGTTGGGGTTGTCGGCCAATTCCAGTTTGCGCGCCGTCTCTTCCAGGATTTTTGCCGGCATGAACCGGGTGGCAAAGGCGACCAACTTGTCCATCGCCGGGTAGACAATGCGCTCGACAAAAGAGGCCGAAAGTTCGATCTCTTCCAATGTGACCGGCGTGTCTCGTTCACTGTACTCGGCGAGCCGCGCCTCTAGCGACGAGTTGTCTTTGGGGCGACGGCGGGCGATGACGATCAGCGCGATGACGATGACCAGAAATAGAATGCCGCCGCCAACCAAAAGAGCGAGTGTGATTGGAGACATACCGGCAGCTGATTCAGCAGGAACACCACCTGATGGCATGTTGTACCTCCTCTGATTTTATACTTCGATTTGGACGATTTTCATCATCACAAAAAAGCCGCTGACGATCATGATCACGGAAATGCCCAGCATGATCCAGCCGCACACCATCTTGAACATGCGGCCCATGTATTCTTTGTTCATCGCAAAGAGGATCAACGAGAGGGCGATCGGCAGCCCGGAAATAACGTATCCGGTGAGCACGCCTTGCGCCGTCAGCGACGCGATCTCGCCTTTGATGCGAATTCGTTCACGAATGGTAAAGCTGATGATGTCCAATATCTCGGCCAGGTTGCCGCCGACTTCGTGCTGGACGTTGATCGCCGTGATCATCAAATCCAGGTCGTCGCTGGGAACACGTTTCAACATGTGGTTGAGGGCGTCTTCCATCGGCACGCCCAGGCCGATCTCTAGCGTCACGCGCCCAAACTCTTCGGAAATGGGCGAGGGCATGTCTCTGGCGACCGCTTCCATCGCTTGCAGCATACTGTAACCAGACCGCAGGCCGTTGACCAGCAGGTTGATTGCCGGCCCAAGCTGGTCGTTGAATTTTTTTGTTCGCCGCTTGCTCATCACCCCGACGATGATCTTGGGAACGAAAAAGCCGCCGACGACGCCAAGCAGAAACAGGAAATTGCGGAACATCAAAAAGGCCAAAGCGCCGACCAGAACGGGGCTGAGAATGGACAAGATGACGTATTCGCCGACGGTCAGTTTGACGCTGGCTTGTCCGAGTTGTTCGGCGATTTTGGCGCCAAAGTTGCGTTTTTCTACCGCTTTGCCCAGGCTTTCGGTCAACTTGGCCAGTTGCTTGGCTTCCCGGTCGATGTCTTTGTCGCTTGGTTTTTCTGGGCTGTCTCCAGAGATATAGGTATCCAGACGTTCTTCGATTTGGGCGTCCGGCTTTGGGCTGCCGCTGGTCAACGCCAGGACCAGCATGACGATCGCCAATATACCGACACCTCCCAAAGCGATGGCAATGACCAAGGGACTCATTGTTATTTTCCTCTTATCATCAATCGACTAGTAACGGAAGCGTTCCGCGACGCCAAAAATGTTGGGTGGCAAACGAATGCCGGCGTCTTCGATCTTGTCAATGAACTTGGGGCGAACGCCGGTTGCCTTGAGCCGTCCGATGACTTTGCCGGCCTCGAAACCGGTTTGTTCAAACTCGAAAACATCTTGCAGGACGACCACGTCGCCTTCCATACCTTGCACTTCGGTGATATTGATCACCTTGCGCGAACCGTCGCGCATACGCGATTGTTGGACGATCAAATCCACCGCCGACGCGACCTGTTCTCGAATGGCGCGCACGGGCAGATCCATACCGGCCATCAAACACATCGTCTCCAAACGGGCCAGGGTGTCTCGCGGCGAGTTGGCGTGCGCTGTGGTGAGCGAGCCGTCGTGACCGGTGTTCATTGCCTGCAACATATCCAACGCCTCGCCGCCGCGACACTCGCCAACGACGATCCGGTCGGGGCGCATACGCAGACAGTTGATCACCAGGTCTTGAATGGTCACTTCGCCTTTGCCTTCAATGTTGGGGGGGCGAGATTCCAGCGTCACCACGTGATCCTGGCGCAACTGAAGTTCGGCCGCGTTTTCGACGGTGACGATGCGCTCATCGTCGGGGATGAACCCCGACAGAATGTTGAGCAGCGTGGTTTTGCCAGAACCGGTGCCGCCGGAGACGACAATGTTCAGGCGGGCGATCACGCAGGCCCGCAAGAATTGAACGGCTTCGGGCGTCACGGTGCCAAACTCGACCAGGTTTTCGATCGTCAGCGGTGTTTTGGAGAATTTACGGATTGTCAATGTGGGGCCATTGATCGCCAGTGGGGGGATGATGGCGTTCACGCGCGAGCCGTCGGGCAGACGGGCGTCGACATAAGGCTGGCTTTCATCGATCCGCCGCCCCAGCGGCGCGACAATGCGGTCGATGATCCGCAGGGCGTGGTCGTCTGTTTCAAAGACCGCCTTGGTCTTGTGCAGTTTCCCGGCTCGCTCGACGTAAATCTGCTTGGCTCCGTTGACCATGATCTCGGTCACGCTGTCATCGGCCAGCAGCGGTTCGATTGGCCCATAGCCCAATATCTCGGCAACAATGTTTTCGAACAGCCGTTGGCGCTCGGCCCGGCTGAGGATAATGTTTTCTTCGGCCAAGATCTGATCAAAGAGTTCTTCAATCGTCATCCGCACTTCATCGGTTTGTGACATATCCATCTGTGGATCGATCTCGGCAATCAACCGATTTTGCACGCGGGTCTTGATGTCCGAATAGGCGTCCCGCGCCGGCGAGATCGCCTGCCGGCGCACGCGCAACTCGCGCATTTTGGACGCCGATGAAGAACCTGCGCCACCTGCGGCCGGTTGCTGACTGCGCTCAATCCGTTTTAACAAAGACATACTCGCTCCTCTGCCTCAAAAACGCACACCCGCGAGGCGATGCTACATGAACCTATTTGAAACATACCAATGTCAGGTGAACAGCCGCCCCAGCGAAGGACGTTCGACCTGGGGAACAACCTCTTCTTTTTCTTCAAACTCTTGTAACACGGCCTTGGCGAATAAACTGGTCTGTTGAACCAGTGGCGAACGCTTGTCGACATTGGGGAGAATCATGTACGGCACGCCCTGGTTCACCGAGTGCAAGACGACCCGTCCATCGGCGGGGATTTGGGCCAGGATTTGTTTTTTGACATTGTTTTCGATGAGTTTGGCCGTCACGCCGGTTCCCGAGGTGGCCTTGTTTAGAACGAGCAGGAATTTTTCCGGGGGGTATTCCAGCGCATCGACCAGATCAAAAAACAGGCGAATGTCTTTGACCGACGGCACTTCTGGGGCAGCGACAATGATCACCCGGTCTGCCACGTCAAAGATCGAAAGCTCGATGTCTTGCAGCGTCGATCCCATGTCGATAATGACATAGTCGTAAATTTGCGCCAAACCACCCAATACAGTGCGCACATGTTCGCTCGTGACCAGTTCGGCCTCTTCGGGTTTGAGCGGCGCTTGCAAGACTTTGAGTTTTGAGGCGTCGTGTGAGACCATCACGCTTTCCAACATGTCGATGTCCAGGTCTTGGATGTGGTCGGACAAATCGGCAATGCTGCGGTTCTCGCGCAGGTATAGCGAGATGGCGACATCGCCAAATTGCATGCTGCAATCCACCAGGGCGACTTTGGATTCTGGGACCAGTTGGCCCAGGCTCACGGCCAAATTGATCGCCATTGTCGTACACCCCACCCCCCCTTTGGGGCTGTAGAAAGCGATCAGTTTGCCCAGGTCGGTCGGCTGCGTATCGACGGCTTCTTGCGCCGTGGTTGGCGCGGTGGGGATCGCGCGCAGGTGCGCCGACATTTTGTAGACGCGATGGATCGATGAGACCAGTTCGTCGCTGCCAAAGGGCTTGGTCAAAAAGTCGCTCGCGCCGGCCATCATCGAACGGCGCAAATAGTCGGCCTCGCTTTGCACCGACATCATTATGATTTGAACAAAAGGCACTTGTTGTCGAATCGCCGAACTGGCCGAGATGCCGTCCAATTCAGGCATATTGATGTCCATCAAGACGACATGGGGCTGGTATTGGGTAGAAAGCTCGATCGCCTCCTGGCCGTTTGTGGCGGTGCCCACCACCTCGATGTCGGTCTCAAAATAGAGCAGTTTTTTGAGATTCTCGCGCGTTTCGGGTATATCATCGACGATCAATACACGAATGATCTCTTCAGAACTCATCAAAGACACTCCTTTGGCGTTTTATATTGGACCTGATAAATCCAGGCCGTTCAGAAAGCGGGTTTTTTGGTCTCAAAATAATCATGATCCCTTGAAATGTATGTTAATCATCCATCCTATTGTCTAAAACCAGCTTTTTGTCAAGTCCAATTTATCGTCGAAACCGGTTTATTCTGGCGGAGGCGCAGAATATTGGAGTGCCGTGTCAATCAAAGAATATTTGAACTCGTTCTCTGGCGTGTGCGGCAGTTTGGGCGGCAAAGAGATGCTAAACCGGTCGATCATGTATTGCAGCGTCACCGCTTCGGGGTTATAGCTGTCTTGATCAACCGCCGAGCGCATGACCATGTCGATCGAGGCGTTGCTTTCGCGCAGCCATTTGAGCACCAGCGCGTCTTGCGGATCGACGGCCAACGAGATCAGTTTGATGTCGGTCAACGCCACCGCCGGATTTGTGGCTGCGGGCGGCGCCGCCGCCTCGGCCTCTCCCTCGGTGATGGGGACGATCGGCGTTTCTTCCGGCGTCTGCATCTCGCTTGGTTTGACGGCGGCCAACTCGGGCGTGTCACCGCTCCACAGGCCAATGCCCAGCACCAATGCGTTTTGCACCGAATACTGTGTGACCAACCTGGGAATCTGCTCACCCTGGGCCTGGCAGCCGGCCAAACAATCCTCGTTGCCCGACCAGGTGATCGGCAGTTTGATCTGCGAGTCTTCATCGACCTCGACGATGGAGAACGAGACCAGCACATCTACGCGATCCCCCGGTCGGAGCGCGTTGCCCGCGGCCGACATGGCGGTGATGGGCACGGCGATCAACACTTTGCCTTTGGGCACGGCCAAAGACAGCTCGGAGCCTTCGCCCTGGAAAACAACTTTGATCTTGGTTCCGTCGATGGGGCGGTGCATAGGGATCTCGACGCGCGCGACCATCCCGACGACATCTTCCAGGTTATAGATTGGTTCATTGGGGAATGCCGTGTCTTTTTCGGGCCATTCGCGGATTTCGACCGCGTCCGGTGGAATGCGCATCCCTCGTGGGATCGTTTGCAGGGCAACGACGACGCGCTGTGTGATGATCGCTGGCGTCGGTTCGGTCACGGCACCACCGTCACCGGTTGTCACTGGCGGCTGTGTGCCGCCCCCACCCCCTGCTCCCCCCTTTAGCGCCAAAAGTGCCACCACACCGATAACCAAAATCAGAATGAGCACGACAAAAATGATCAGGAACGTGCGTCGCCGGTTCATAATAATCCTCCAAATATGACGAGTAGGGTGTGCTGTATCCTTATTATAATATACCACTTTGGTGAAAATTGTCAAGAGCGAGCACTATATTTTATGTAGACATGCCGGCCGGAGGTGACACTATTAGCCACCTTCAGGGCTGTTCAATTCTACAATCCAGCGGTTGAAACCGCGTTGGGTGAGCCGTTGGCTGGTCGTCCCCCTACGGCGACGAGTCCTCACCAGCGGTGGCGTCCACGCAGGTGGGACGCCCGGCCTTGGCCCGCCAGCGGTGACTTTGGTCACGAATTAGAATTGAACAGCCCTATGGCCACCCTACAGTTTTGTTCGGCAACTTGCACAAACGGGTTTTTCTGGCAAGGGGCCGGCCCCTTGCCGAACCTTGTTGAGGGGCTATTCTTCGACAAGCTCAGGACAGGCTGCTCATCAAACTCTTCAAAAGCCAAGGTTTGCTCGAATCATTGCACGGATTGGTTTCCCCGGCCATTCGCAACGAGCCAAACCAGGTTTTTCCGGGCAGTCTGGGAAAAGGCGGCTATAAACGACAGCTGCTCGACCATTTACCCGGATATACAAACCACTCTGGGTTCTGCTAACTGGCTCTGGCTGTTCCTCTCCAACTCGGCATCGAATCGATCTTTTTCAGCCAGGCCAACAATAAAGCGAGACAGAGCATACTGCCCTGTCTCGCTTTTGATATACAACAACCCAAATTGTTCTATTCGGTGATCACAAACTTGCCGCCATCGCTGCGCCCCCACACTTCGGGAAAATACATTTCATACGCCAACGCGGGGATTGTCAAAAACTCGCCGGGCACCGACGCGCGAATCAAATACGTGTACTCGTATGTGCCGCGCGGCAGGTAATCGGCAAAGAGCGCCACCTTTTCATCGCGCACCTCCGAGTGGCTGAACCACCACCATCCCCAGCCGTAATGACCCCAACCACGGCGATAGCTAGTGTCCTCCATCGTCGGTTCCTGGCTGACCACACTCGTCGTTTTCAGGCTGCGGTCGACGGCCTCCATGCCGGCGGGCAGCGGATCCTCGAGCACCACATAGTGCAAATCATGGGGCGCGATCAAGGTGATCTTGACGCGGATCACATCACCCACCTGGGCGCTTTCGACCGGCTGGCAAGTCTCCTGGTCGTCACAGTTGACCGGCAAATACTGCCGGGCGACAATCACCCCCCGGCTCACAGCCTTGACCTCGTCGACCGGCATAAAGTAACGCAAATACAGCGCATAGTAGAGCCGTCCCTCGCCGCTCTGTCCGGCCTCGGGCGGCTGGCGCGACACCCATACCTGGTTGACCTCTTGCGCCAGCAAGTCCATAATCGAAATCTCGGTGACAAAACTTTGCCCCACATCATCCCTGGTCACAGTTCGTTGATCGACCGCCTGTCCGTTCAAAGCGACCAAATAACTGTAATCGGCCTTTAATTCACCGGTCATGACCATATAATCGGTCAACGAGATCAAGGCCCAGGCCGTCTCTTGCGTCGTCTCCCAATGCCCCGCCTTGCGCGCCACCATCAGCCACCGCACGGCATTGGGCAAAATGGTGTTGTCTGGCGCAAGTTTGGCAAAAGCGTCGATCACAATTGCCGTGGTGCGCGTGTCGGTGTTCATCGACCAATGGTCAACCCGAGTTTCTTCCCAATGCGCCCCCGTCGCCGAGAGGATCGCCGCGCTGCTCAGATCGCTCAACAAAGTTTGGACGCGCTTGGACTGCCTGGCCGTGCTCTTGTCCGCGCCAATCCCGGCGCCGCCCGTGTCGACGATGTTCAGGGCCATTGCCAGATACGCCTTGCCATAGTTGCCCAACTTTGCCCGGTCCTCGAACAAGCGGACCGAACGCGCCAGATCGCCATTGCCGGCCTCGGCCAGGACATAGAGCAAAAAGGCTTGCAGATCGAATGGATAGTCGTGCCTGGTCGTCGACAGGTTGAGCAGGTTCTTGCGCAAATACTTGATCGCGCTGTCGGACACCGCCTCATCGACGGCAAACCCGGCCCGGTCGGCCTGGATCATCCCCAGCAGCACATAAGCAGTGATAAACGGGCTGCTCTTGCCGTAACGCCACCATCCCCAACCGCCGTCATAGCGCTGCTCGTTGTAGAGCCGTTGCAGCCCCTGGCCCACCAAATCTGGCAGCCTGGCCTCCAACTCGGCATTGTCGATGCCCAGCTCGTCTAGCGCCCGGTAGGTGAGCACATTGGGCAGCCATCGGCTGACCGTCTGCTCGATACATTCGTATGGATAATGTTCCAGATAGGCCAGACCATCGCGCATGCCCGCCGCCAGCGAGGGATCGATCTGAATCCAGAGTTCGCCCTGCGTCGGGTCGAGCGTTTGCGGCAGAATGATCGCCTCCAACCGTTCATCGGCCTTTTCGAGCTGCCCGGCCGTGGCGACCACTTCGGGTGTCGAGTAGGTGTACACCGGCAGCGTGATCTCGACGGCGTCGCGATACGCACCGGCGTCGACGTCGGCATGCAGCACCACCTGCTCGACGTTTTGCACGGTCACGTCCCAGTCCACTTTGACCTTACCCTTGGACGGAATATCGACCGTCTGCGGCCCCAGATCGATGTCCAACCCGGCCGCTTGCAGCGAAACCGTGGCCTGAAGCGCGTCGTTGGTGTTGTTGTGAACGATGACGCTCAACGTGGCCTTGTCGCCGATGACAAAGAACCTCGGCGCGACGGTGCGCACCAGCAGGTCCAGCGTGCTCAACACATCGACCGTGCCCTCGCCGACCAGCGTGTCGGCGGTCACGCCGCGCCCGCGCAGCCGCCAGGTGGTCAGGTTGTCGGGCAGCGTGATCTCGACGGTGGCCCGGCCATTTGCGTCGGTGCGAACGGTGGGGTTCCAGTACGCCGTGTCGGCAAAACGGTTGCGAATCAACCCTTCGGCGGCCTCGCCGCCGCCGCCGCCTTTGCCTTCTTCCAACGGCAGTTCCTCGGCCACGCGATCGATGTTGAGGATCAAAGAAGCCGAGGTTTGAATGCCCACGCCGCGTTTATAGTAAAAACTGTCCATCAACGAGCGCCCGCGTTGGCCGCCGGTCAGCGCCAGCACGGCCAAATCGACCAGGTCAAGCGACAGTTCGGTTTCGACGCCCTGGCCGGCGTAATCGGTCACCTGGAGGTCGTATTTGACCGTCTCGCGCGGGCGATAGTAGTCGCCCTGCTCCATATCGCGATCGGGGGTCAAACTGATCTTGAGCGCCTTGGTTTCGGTCGAAACGGCGAGGGCCAAATAGCCCAATTTGAACGCCGGCAGCGGGTTGCTCTCATCCATCCCCTTGACCAGAGCAATCGAGACAAAGACATTCGGCACATAGCTCTCTTTGATCGGGATTTGGACAATGTCGCTGTTGGTGTGCAAAGTGATCAGGCGATGTTCCAGGACATCGCCGCGTTCAATCGTCAGCAGCGCCTGCACCTCGCCCTGAAACGGCGACGGTACCATGATCTCGGCGACATCGCCGACCTTGTATTCCGGCTTGTCGGCAATCAACTCCAGGCGATCATTGTTCTCGCGCCGCCAGCTGACCCACTGGCTGCTGCTGACCCACGTAAACGCCGCCGAGCGAATCTCGTTTCCACGCGCATCGAGCGCCCTGGCCCGTATCTTGTACGACCCGCCTTGCTCCGGCGTCCAGATGGCCTCGACATCGCCCTGGGCGTCGGTGCGCACCGTGGTCGTATAGACCGGAATTTCCTCGACCTCCCAATCCCAGTACCAGCGGCCGTCGGCGCCCTCTTTTCTGGTGCTGTACCAGCGACGGCTCATAAAGACGAGATCGACATCTTGATCGGCGACCGGCGTCTGGTCGATACCGACCACCTTGACATCGACGATCTGTTCCTCGCCCGTCTTGCCCACATAGCGACGCGGCGACAGCCCCACATAAAACAGCCCTTTGTGGACGGCCGTCTGCGTGCGGTTGCTGACCTCCTGGTTGTTCACGTCGGTCACGGTCACTTCGATGGTGAAAACCTGGCTGTTGATCTTGGCGGCGATCTCGGCCGGCAGCGCCCAAGTCACCCGGCCATCGGCGTCGGTTTCGCCCGTGCCCTCGGCGATCAACTCGCCATAGCCGGAATAATAGTTTTCGCGGCGTTCCCACGGCGGCTTCCATTCCCACTCGTACCAATCATACCAGCCGGGGCCTTGCCAATGGAAAAAATAATCCTGGCTGAGCACTGCCCAACGAACCTGCGCGTTGCCCACCGGCCCGCCAAAATAGTACGTGGCCTGCGCGGTGACATTGATCGTGTCGCCCTGGACATATTGATCCATGTCCGTCTCGACCTTGACCTGGTATTCCGGCTTTTTGTACTCGGCGACGCGGAAACTGGCGTCAAAATATTGCCCGTCGTACACCGCACTGATATAATAATTTCCAAGCGATGCCTCTTGGTCGAGCAGCAACTCGCCATGCACGGTACCCATGTCAGACAGGGGCAGTTCCTCCTCGTACACCTTGCGCCCCTGGCTGTCCTCGATGGTGACGATGACTGGTTCATCTATTGTGGGCAGCGTGTATTGCGCGTCGTCTTCCAGGCGAATGATTCCTTTGAAATAAACCATCTGTCCCGGCCGGTAAATGGGCCGGTCGGTGTAAAACTGGGCGTTGTATGGATCGTGATAATACTCGGAGGAAACGCCAAACTCCCAGGTCGAAATGCCGTCATTCCAACAAGTGCTGCTGACGGCAATGTCGTCTCCATGCTTGACGTACAGCATGATCGGCGACCACATTGCCACCTCATCAAAGGCCGCGGTGACGATGCCGTCTTGATCGGTCTTGCCTTCGTCAAGACGATCCTCGCCGTCGTAAAAAATGACCGTGGCTCCCTCGACCGGCTGGCCGCTTTGCAGGTCTGTCACCCAGGCCATCGCCGAGGTCAGGGTACGTTTGACAATGACGCTGGACCTGGAAATGGAGAGCAAATAGCCCGAATTTCGATTCTTTTCGTCCTCTTCGGGCGCGTTGACCCGCAAATAATACAGCCCCGGCGCCGGCGTATTGCCCGCTGCGTCTCGAACGGCGTAGCGGCGCACGACACTTTGATTGCGTGGCGGCGCGACGGCCAGCGACCATTGGCCGACCTGTTCCAAATCGGCGGCGCGAAGACGGCTCCAGGCTTTGTACGAGTTGTCGCCAATCAGGTCGAAAAATGTGGCTGCGTTCAACTTGTACAATTCAAAGTCCAAACGCGATACGTTACGGTATCCAACGATCACCGTCGTCGTCGTATAAGCGTTGAACGTGCCCACACGTCCCGGCAGGGCAAAGTAACAGGTCGGCGCCAGCGCGCGCGTGGTAAAATGCGAGACCGCGCCGCTTTCGACCGACACGCCGTATTTGCCCCGCAAGCCGTCGCCGATCGTGACCGTATATTGCGACGAGGCACGCAACGCGATGTTGATAAAAAGCTCGGTGTCGTAATCGCTCCAGTACGAATAGACCCCGGTTGCGGTGATCACGCCGCTCTCCTGCTGGTCAGGGTCGTTGTATTCGATCGTTATATTGCCCGGCAGCGTGGTCCGGTCCATCGGCGAGCTAAAGAAAACACGTATCCCGCCATACGGCTTGACTCCTTGCAGCCCGTCTTCCGGCGACATGCCGACAATGCGCGGATAGTCAACCGTTTCAAAACTCGACAGATAAGCCTTGTCTGTGCCGTGGACGCCCGCCGCGCCCAACGCCCCTTTGTCTATTTTAACCTTGAGCGATTTGTTGCGTGGTAAATCATCATCGGGGGTGAAAACAAACGCGGTTTTGCTCTCGTTCCAGGCGAACGTCCCCGTTACCGCGTTGCCCCGGCCGTAGGTCAGACTGAACTTGTCCGCCGCCGACTGGGCATCCATGGGCTGGTTAAAGGTAACGGTGATCACCTGGGAGGGGCCAACATAACGGGCGTTGTCGCGCGGCAAGACCTCTGAGACGCGCGGCAGCAACGTTGTGAACGACCACGTATAATCCTCGGCCAGCACGCCGCCGGTGGTGTCTTGCAACCCGGCCGCTACCGTCACCTGGTATGTGGTCGAAGGAGCAAAACCGTCGTCGGGTGTCCAGACATAGATCGAGGTGTTCAACCATTCGCCGCTGCCCGCCACGGGTGGATCGATGACCAACGGGTGGGGTAAATTTTCAAGATCGGCGATGGACACCAATGGCACCACCGGGCGGTTAAACATGACCGTAATGGTGCTTTCCATCGCGATCGCGGTGGTATTGTTGGCCGGTTGCGCTTGTGTCACCTGGAGAAAGCCGGTGGTGGTAAAGTGAAAAGCGACATCCTGACGCAGTGAAATGCCGGCCAGGCTCTTGGCCGTCGTCGCGATCGCGACGTGATAGACGGTCTCGCGTTCCCAGGCATCCTGTGGCTCAAAAAGGAGGGTGCGGTCCGCCGCCCACTCGAAACGACCGCTGATCTGCGGTTCGATCGTGATCGCCTCTTGTACGCTGGCGCGATCCATCGCCTGGTCAAAAGTGAGCACCAACGGCGCGTCAACGCGCTGCTCTTCGCCGCGCTCTGGCCGTCGCTCGATCAGCAGCGGCGCCGTCTCGGAGAACGCCGCGACCACCAGTTCTGGGGTGGGCGATGGGGTGGGCGTGACCGTTGGCCCGGCGGTAGAGGTTGGCTTGTTCGTCGCCGTCGCCGGCACAGTCGCGGTCGATGCCGCCGGCGCGGTCGCCGTCTGCGGCCTGGGCAGCGAGCAGGCCAACATGCTCACCAAAACGATGACCGAAAAAATGGTATTCCACGTTCGCTTTTTCATCCAACCACCTCCCAGAGACAAACCATCTCGAACACAAGCCTCGGAATAGGGATTCCGAGGCTGCGGATGGGACAACGGAATAGGAATTCCAAGGCTACAGATTGGACAACCCCGAAGCGTGGCGGCGGAATCCCTATTCCACCGCCACCCGCCCACAAGGGGCTATGCTACGGACGCCCAACCATTTGCAACCGGGATGAGCCACACTCTTATTATAATACAAAACGCAGGGATGTAAAGCGTCGTTTGGCCGTCGATTACCAACGATCTGTGCGAGAGGGCAGGTCGTCACACGCTTTTGGACTCGACGGCTTGCTGCACCATCTGTACCAGCGCGTCGACGTGCATGCTCCCCGGCTTGGAGCCGTCGCGCAAGCGCAGATTGACCTCCCCGGCGTCCATTTCCCGATCGCCGACGACGAGCATGTAGGGGATTTTTTGTAGCTGCGCCTGACGAATTTTGGCGTTCATTCGCTCCGACGACAGATACGCTTCTGCGCGGACGCCCGCCGCTTTGAGTTCGGCCAACACCTGCCGCGCATAATCGTGGTGCCGGTCGGCGATGGGGATCACGACGGCCTGCACGGGCATCAACCAGACCGGGAACGCGCCCGCATAATGCTCGGTGAGCACGCCAAAAAAGCGTTCCAGGCTGCCCAACAGCGCGCGGTGAACCATATAAGGTCGATGTTCGCGCCCATCCTGGTCAATGTACGTCATATCAAAGCGCCCCGGCAGGTTAAAGTCGAACTGGATCGTCGTACACTGCCAGGAGCGGTTCAACGAGTCCTTGATCTTGATGTCGATCTTGGGGCCGTAAAACACGGCCTCGCCTTCCATCCGCCGGTAGGACAGCCCTCGCGTTTCAATCGCTTTGAGCAGCGATGCTTCGGCCTGCACCCACATTGCGTCGTCGCCGGCGTACTTGGCCGGTTTGTTCGGGTCGCGCACGCTCAGTTCGATGTAAAAATCCTCGAATCCGAACCCGCGCAGCAGGTTGAGGCTAAAGTCGAGCACGCCCAGGATTTCGTCGTCGATCTGTTGCGGTGTGCAGATAATGTGCGCGTCGTCCTGGGTAAAACCGCGCACGCGCATCAAGCCATGCAGCGTGCCGCTGCGTTCATAGCGATAGACCGTGCCCAATTCGGCCCAACGCAGCGGCAGGTCCCGGTACGATCGCGTCTGCGTTTTATAAATCATGACGTGAAAAGGACAGTTCATCGGCTTGAGGTAATAGTCCTGCCCGTCGATGTCCATCGGCGAATACATGCTCTCTTGGTAAAAGTCGAGGTGTCCCGACGTTTCCCACAGGTACGCGCGCCCAATGTGCGGCGTGAAAACGATCTCGTAACCGCCCTCATAGTGCAGCTTGCGCCAATAGTCTTCGATCAGGACGCGCATGCGCCCGCCTTTGGGATGCCAGTATGCCAGTCCTGCGCCGGCCTCCTGGTGAAAACTGAGTAAATCGAGTTGCTTGATCAGCCGGCGATGATCGCGGGCCTGGATTTCGGCCAGTCTTTTGAGGTAGGCGTCCAGTTCGATTTTATTGTTCCACGCTGTGCCATAGATGCGCTGCAACACGGGGTTGCGCTCATCGCCGCGCCAGTACGACCCGGCAACCGACATCAATTTGAGGGCATTGGCTTTGATCTCGCCCGTGTGCCTGACGTGCGGCCCCCGGCACAGGTCGACAAATGTGTCGTGCCGGTAGACCGTGATCGCTTCCTCTGGAGGCAGATCGTGGATCAGTTCCAGCTTGTACGGTTGGTCGGCAAACAGTTCCAATGCCTCCTCGCGGCTCAGCTCTTGGCGCTCAAACTTGTGCTTGCCTTTGATGATTTCTTTCATGCGCTTTTCGATCTGCGTCAGGTCGTCCGGCGACAGCGGGCGCGGCAGGTCCAAGTCGTAGTAAAATCCATCCGCGATCGCCGGGCCGATGGCGATCTTGGCTCCGGGGAACATTTCGAGGACGGCTTGCGCCATTACATGCGACGCCGAGTGACGGATGCGTTCCAATTTATCTTGCTTTTCAGACATTTCAGACTCCTTTGCATCAACAATGCCCACGAGGGGCTATGGTACAGACGGTT
>CAYZYE010000050.1:16849-21294 GCA_964481205.1 uncultured Anaerolineae bacterium
ATGGCCGTCTGAGGCGCGTCAACGCGCGCCAGGTCAATTCGAGCCACGTGCTGCGCCCGGCGACGAGTGGACAATTTGCGTCTTGCTCGCGCAGCCAGGAGGTCAGCGCCCAACGCTGCGCGCCGCTCAACGCCAACCAGATGTCCAGATCGTCCCGCGTGTTCATGTTGCACGCCAGGTAGGCGTCCAGAAAACGGTCGATCAATGCAGCGGCGTCGTGGGCGCGCAGCCAGTTGACCGCGCTGCCGAGATCCCAACGTGGATCGCCATAGGCGCAGTTTTCCCAACTGGGCAGGGTCACACCCCGTGCGTCAAAGCGGGCGCGGGCAAACACGGCCTCGCCGCACAAGACGCACGGAGGATACGCCTCCACATCCGGTTTAGCAAACAAGATCGACAATTCGGATAGCGCTTTTTTCAACCCATCGTCGCCGCACTGCGCGGCAATGGCTTTGAGCCGGGCCAATTCGGCGTCGACCGCGACCGAGGGGAGCGTCTCGCGCACCGCGCCGGGCGGCGACAGGCGATGTAGCTGCGCCAACAGGCGGGCCAGGGGCTGGATATATGGTTCGATCTCGGCCCGGCCATTCTGTAAAGTGCCGGCGCTTTGCCAAGTCGCTTCGGTGAGCAAATAGTCGTCGCCGGTGGCATAAACGCGCGGCACGGGCCACCCTTGACCGTAGAGCCAGCGCATCACCTGCCACTCGCGCTGCGCCTTGGCGCCGGCGGGCGCATCGTCGTCCAGCCGCCACCACGTCCAGCGGGTGACATAGCCGCGCACGATCAGCCGCTCGACGCGCGGGCGGCGGCTTTCCGTCCACGACAATGCCATGGACAATAGGCGATAGCGGTCGTCCTGGCGGAACGAGAATTGTGACACGCGCTGGTCGAGCCGGGACGGAAACGAGCGGTGGCACAGTTTTTGCAATTCGACGATTTCTGGGGTTGTCAATTTTACCATCGGCAGACTCGGATAAATACAAAAAACCTCTCGCCCATATAATGGGGCGAGAGGTTTGCGTTTGTGTCAAACGCCGCTCACGCGGTTCCACCCAAGTTCGTGGTTGGTTCTCTTGAACCCACACACAATCTCTGAGCGGTTAACGACGCTACCCGTAACGCCATACTCGGCGCGCCCAAAGTGGATGGTTTGGACGGCAGCTTTTCAGGCCTTCACTCTCGGGGGGTTTTCGCACCTTGCCTGGTGTAGACGGCTCTCAGCCGGTGGCCGCCATTTTCTGTCACCCGTTCAGGTGGTACTCGTCCCGATCGACGCTTTTGGTGATTGGTGGGCGGTATAGGACTTGAACCTACGACCTCCTCGATGTCAACGAGGCACTCTAGCCAGCTGAGCTAACCGCCCAAGTTGTTTCGAGTATACCACAAATGGACTCGAAATGCAAATAAAACATCGGCGGGGGGAGTATTTGTCGTTGGGGGCCGCCCTGGAAACCCAGACTGGCGGTGTCTTGAAACTTGCTGTCAGGCAGACCCGAGTATGGATTATGATGCTGAAGAGATCATTGGCATCAACCGAGACACCGCCAGTCTTCTGCCTCGAACTTGATGCACCCGGCGCAGGTTGACAAGGGGGGCGATCTGTCGGATAATGAGGACAAAGGATAGCGTTGAGATATTCAACGCTGTTTTGTTATTGGCGGGGTGGGCGTGGCCCAACACCTATTGGGCGGCGCGGGGTTAGAGGTCAAAGTCTTTTGGTTGTCAACAAGTGCACCCTATTGTATAATTGTGGTGTAAAGTCCGGCAATCCGGCGAGACGTACAAAAAGGACGAAATGGATAGTGGTAAATTGGCATCGCTTCACACCTACAGACTTTGAGTACGACTTTGAACGGGACAAACTGGCTGCCCATCGCATTACATTCGACGAGGCTGTGCAATGTTTCTTCTCCAACTTTGAGGTACGACGGAATAAATCGTACCGTGATCGTTATCAACTCATTGGACGAACCATTGGCGGGCGGCAGCTCAAGATCATCTTCCAACTGAAGCCAGGGGGTGTGGTTCGTATCATCACAGGATGGGATATATGAGTGTGAAAGGCAAGATCCAAGATAGACTGTCCGAACAGGCTATTGATCAAATTATAGTTTCGCAAGCCAATGACGATGCGGCATGGGAAAGACCTGTTCGTGTTCATCGGGGCGGGTTAACCTCTTTGTCCATACCTGCTGATCTTGCCGCGCGGGCAGCGTTCTTGGCCCAACTACATCGCACTACAAGTGTTGAGGAGTGGCTAGCCTCTGTCATCCAAGAGCGAGTGGAATTGGAAGAAGCGGCTTTCATCGAAGTAAAGCAAACTCTGACAACCAAAATTGTTTGACGTATTAGTATGGAGGGCGCTAGAAGGCCACTTGCGCGGCCCAACACCCATTGCCGCCGACCGGTCAGGCAAGGCTTTTTCTGAGCGGGACTTTTGTATGCGTTGGCTATTCCGTCGGCCTGGCCGGCGGCTGAACTCGACGTTCGGTGGCACTTTGCTGGTAGGCCGAGGGAGAAACACCAATGAGGGAACCAAAATCAAAAACATACTCTGGGCAGCAAGACTACGGGTGGTTTGAGCGCTTTGTGATCAACGTACTTCAGCGCTACGCTCGCGGAGCTTCCGCTGACCGCATTTTTACAAAGTATGCGGGACTACCGAATGATGTTATTGCTACTCGTTATATTGCTATGCAGGCACGAGTTTCATTGTTAGCTGGTACTGTATCTGCGCTTTTTGTATCGGCGGCCCAACTTGTAGCTGGTGCAGCAGCGCTTGGAGAAGTTGCTCTGCCCGTGATAGCTACTCCTATAGCGATTTCAACCCTCGCGATAACCCTACCAACCGCATTAGTTGTATTTTGTGGAGAGATGGTTTTCACATCTCGGTTGCAGATCCGTGCAGCCTATGATCTCAGTCTGTTGTACAGGGTGCCCCTGAATCCAGATGACCCGGAAGATTTATGGGACATATTCTTGATTGGATTGGGTGCAAAGGGCGGCGAATCAGTTGCTCATACTATCCAGCAGTTGGTGCCCAAGATAACCGCACAGCAAGTGCGGAAGCTGCTGCGAGGTGGATTGGTGCGACGTAGGTTTCAGGATTGGGCAGCCAAGAATCTATCGAGGGAATTTGCCAGACGGTATTTGGCAGAAGGATTCCTGTTGAAATTTGCTGTCCCTGGTGTCAGTGTTTTTCTTGGAGCAGGATGGAACTACTTCACAACAATGGGCATTGGTCGGGCAGTCCAAAGACGGGTGCGCGGACACGGAATGAGCATCGAGTATATTGATCAACTGAACATCGACAGAAACGTCGTTCCTGAACTTGTGTTGGCGACAGCTCTCAACGCCATATCTCATGATACACGCATCGCCGAAAACGAGCTAATAGCCTACAAGCATCTGAGTTCACGGTTACAGGAGCTTCATCCCGGTTTTGATCCCCAGAATCTCGCTAGTCACTGGACTGATCAAGACTATTGGATGTCTCAAGTTGCGATGGTTCAAGACAAGGAAGTGCAGCAAATCATCTTCTCGGTGTTTGAAACGATGGCAATCCTTGATGGGCGGATTGAACGTGCAGAAGTCAAATTATTGAAGCGCTTGGGCGAACTGTCTGGAATGGACTTTGACAAAGCCGGGTTAAGGAAACGCGCCCAGCTCTTCCATGTACGGCCTCGGGGATTTGCATGTCGCGTTATTGCTCTTATTATAGGCATTAGCGTTATGTTTCTACTGCTTGCTTGTTTAGTCACAACGATTCTGTTAGTTAAAGATGTGATTGGGCGGTAGTCAAGGTGGCTTCGCAGAACCAATAGGGCGATTGCATTTATCCTGGCGCGCGCGGCGATCAATCGCCGCGCTACAGAACAGCGCTCCATAGATGGGGCTTGGCGCGCCATGGATCAAGCCGGATTCATCCGGCGCCGCATTGTAGCCAGAACATTGATGTTCGGGCGGCCACAGAACGTAACCAGCATGTTGGAAAATATGAATGCAATTGCCCTAAATAAAACATCGGCGGGGGCGGGGGGAGCATTTGCCGTTGGGGGCAGCCCTGGAAACCCAGACTGGCGGTGTCTTGAAACCTGCTGTCAGGCAGACCCGAGTATGGATTATGATGCTGAAGAGATCATTGGCATCAACCGAGACACCGCCAGTCTTCTGCCTCGAACTTGATGCACCCGGCGCAGGTTGACAAGGGGGGCGATCTGTCGGATAATAAGGATAGAGGACGCTGTTTTGGCTATTGAGTTAAAGTACAAGACGCGCGCTATAGATGTTAAAGTGGGAGATGAGGAATTTTTCCTCAAGAATCAAAGCGCGCAGGATATTGGGCGATACGACTTGATAAAGGATATTGTTCGTGTAGAGCAAGTGATTAGCGCACACGGTAACAGTGAAGGATACGCTATTTTGTTGACAAATGATAGTGCCTA
>CAYZYE010000051.1:0-19475 GCA_964481205.1 uncultured Anaerolineae bacterium
ACGGCTCACCCAACGCGGTTTCAACCGCTGGATTGTAGAATTGAACAGCCCTGCTGCCGGGCTTGTCCCTGTGTGAGGTGTTCTTTCTGGGTCGAGCGATGAAATAGCTCGCACCTCGTCCAGGAACTGGTACAAACACAACCCCAGTGCCCAAAAACGGACGATGGCACGCGCCGAGCGCATCTAATAGTGGTCACTGCCCATCAATTCCTTAAAATCGGCGAACAAGACCTCGATGGTCCAACGTTGAGCCACGTGGCCGATGACCTGTTCCAGAGTATCATCGCCTCGACCGCCGTCGATAGCACAACAGCGTTGAGACCTTTGACATTGCTATACGCTCTTATTATATGCTAAATTGTGTCGTCTGTCCATCCCTGGCTGCCGCGATCTCGCGGATTTTGTGTTTGTTCACCTTGACAGTATACGCTGCCCACAAATTCAGCACATCACCATCGATCAGATACTTGATGGATCTTGGCAATGCTGCTTTATGTCATTTACAGGAGTTACGCAGTTCGAATCATGGAGGGCGTTTTGTGCCTGAAATACATCAAAAAGCGGCTAATTCCATCAAGAACTCGACGTTTGGGTCTTTCTAGTACTACAGCAAGACTTTCCTGGAACCGTCATTCTGAGGAGCGGAGCGACGAAGAATCTCCTCTTGTATGTCAAATTCAAGCCACGAGATTCTTCACTGCGCCGCCTGCGGCGGCTGGCTCAGAATGACACAGATTACCCAGGTCTCGTTCTAGTCTAGAACCAATACGGTTCAGTTAAGGACAGCCAGCGATCCCACCAAGTGCTTTTCGTGCAGAGATCAAGCCCAACTATGGCCATTTGACGCTCTTTTTCGGCAAAAAGCTGGCGTTTGGGGAAGACTATTTTTACACGTTTTCGCTTAACTGAACCGTATTGAGTCTAGAACCTAACCGCGTAACTCTTGTCCAAGGTCGAACATCAGGCGATCAGCGCCCGCGAGTACGACCAACAGTTCAAGCAACGCGAAATTCGCTACTTGCAGCGCAAGGCTGCTCGTTCGGGCTTGACTCTTGCTCCATCCCAGGAAGCTGTTTCTAGCAACGCATGGTTAGCGCGGCCTTTGCTTTTGCCCAGCGAATTTGCTCCCCTGGGACCTCCCACAAAGATACTCCCTCAACCCGTCGATAAATCCGCTATCTGTTTCAGTTTGAACTGTTTAGAGTAGTTCAGGGTTAACAATGCGATGTGCTATCTTGTAAATAGCCTCAAGCCGCATATCGCGGAACTTGCGATAAATTTTCACATTAAACTCTAACTTTGTTGGATTGTTAGTAAATTCAGGTACAAGCAAATGCTTGCCAATATCAATGCCAACTTTTTTCAGACGGCTGAAATATGAAGCCGGTAACTCGGCGCGTTTCCGAATATTGTCCGTAGCTCCTACAAATCTATAATTCCCGATACTGTTTATCTCCGGCGTAGTTAAAGATAACCGACTTCTCAACATACTTTGAGGATAAATGTGATCAATGTGCGGAGCATTGTGCTTATAACTAACATTAAAAGGACTTTGCCCAAATTTCTCTGCATAGATCATGTTCAAAACAATAAAGCGAATACGGCTATTGTATAAATGTTCTTTCTCAAAAACTACTTCACGACTCCTGGAGAAATGACTTTTAATCTGTTCCATAGGGAAATCTGGTACGGATTTTCCTACAATATTATGAACAACATTGATTACACTATCCGTTCGTGCTCCATACCAATTGAACAACTGAGATTTGTAATAGTAACCGCGCATCAAAGCTCTATCAGTTTCAGTTGGCTTGGGATTATGGTACATGTAATCGAACAATGGAACAAAACTATTATAGCTTCTGATCACCTTTTCGCCATATAATTTTAATTCCTGAACTATGAAATCACGTAATTGCTCAAATGTAGCTTCGATTTTTTCCCAGTTGTTTTTGATTGCTTCAAGTAACTTGGCACCTTCCCGTGACGTGAACTTGTCCGTTTTCAGCTCTGCACCTTTACCCTGTGTGACCAAGATACATTTTAACGCAAAACTTTTGTCGAAATTGAGGCCACTTCCGTTCAACAAATCTACGACACTTTCAATATTTTGCTCAATATCGACCCAGCCTTCTTTCATCGCTGCAAACATCAAATCGCCGGAATCGAGTTTTGTACCGCCAGAGTTTACACGCACAAAAATTTCCAAAATTTGTTTGTAAGGGTACTCGTGAGCTACACCATCTAGTTCTTGTATCCAAAAATATTTTTCTTCTCGTAGTAGAGATACCAATTGCCCACAATTGTGCCTCACGCGCCGTTGTCTAAGTTTTTCTGTATCTCTTGACTCTTGCAGAATTTCATCCAGACGATCATTTATATCATCAGCGATTTCTTCAGCGTTCATCTGCGTATTCCGAGTTAGCAAATCGCGTAATCGATACCAGGGTAATTCTTTTGCCACATCCGAAAACTCGAGTCGATATTGCATACCATCATCATTTGCTTCATTGCCACTTGTAATGTCAAGATAAGCCTCTAAATCTCGCTTTCCATCTTTAGATTTAATGCCTCCATTGAACAAAGCATACAGTGTTTGAATTCGCTGCTGACCATCCAAAACAAAAACTTTTTCTACCCCTTCCACGCTCTTATTTTCATCATAGTACTCGTGTAAATTTGCATCCCATTCTACGATAGGCATGACTCTTCGTGCCTTGATGGCCTCCATAGTACGCCAAAACAGAAGTGTTTGAATTGGATAGTTACACATCAAACTATCAAATAAACGACGCATCTGATCTGTGTCCCATACGAAGGGCCTTTGTATATGTGGTAAAAAGATTATGCTATTGTCAATATCCTGAATAATCCGAAAAAGTGTTCGTGGTTTATAGCTCATACCTTACCTCACTTGATTGATTTCCAAAGTAGCGTGTTTTTCGCCTCGTTAATGAGGCACGAGATAGGCCGCCTCCCAAGGTACGTCGCGCCGCAGTGGGGCGAAGCGCAGCGCAGCCGCGAGCAAAACGAGCGGAGCAGCTTCATGGAGTGGTTCGGCGGTGCGAGCATCGCGCCCGCCCGCCACAAAACCACTCGATGCGCTAACGCTGCATCGGCGGAATATCGGCGACATAGAGCGCCTTGGCGGTAATGTAATACAACTTGGCCGCCATCTCGTCGACAAAAATGTCGGACAACTGGGCAAAATGAGCCTCCTGATCGCGGGCCGGCTTGATCTGCCGGACGAACGCCCCCTCGCGGTCCAACTGTACAACCCGCGTCTCCGAACTGTCGGCGACATAGAGATATTGGCTGATTTCGGGGACATCCATATACAGCGCGTCGGCGTGCGACAGCGGCAATGGCATGCGCGTCAAAACAAAAGACGCCGCCTCGCCGCCAAAATATTTGGATATGCGCCCATCCTGGTGCAACAGATAAATGCTGCCGTCGATGCCCATATCGATCGCCGTCGCAATATTGATCCCCTCCTGG
Organism: uncultured Anaerolineae bacterium; assembly: GCA_964481205.1. Classification (GTDB taxonomy): domain Bacteria; phylum Chloroflexota; class Anaerolineae; order JAFGEY01; family JAFGEY01; genus CAYRXM01. The sequence goes on from CAYZYE010000051.1 coordinate 3,499, forward strand.
GCGATCCAGCGAGTGGGCGCGGCGTCGTACTGTTGCCCCCAATATTTGAAAATTTGATTCGCCATTGGATCCAACAGGTACAGATTCGAGTCAAACGTACTCAGCTCTTGCGGGCTGCGCCACCCGTCGATGCCGCCCATCGTCTGCACCTGAAACTGTTCCCAGGTGGGGTCGTATTCCAACAATAACCCGTTGGCATCGAGAATGAGCAGCGCCCCGGCCTGACGCTCGCCGCCCTCTTTCATCCAGGCGATATCGAGCAGCTGGCCGATATTTTGCCCTTCGACCGGCTGGCCTTGTTGGAGCAGCGTCTGCTCGGCTGTGGGATTGCGCAGCGCGTTCCGCAGGTCATTGAGCGCGTGATGGTAGACGTTTCCGGCGCTGCGGTCCAAAACATAAATATCCAACCCGGCCACGAGCACCTTGTTGGGCGCGCTGGCCGGCGCAGTGTACTCGAACAATTTGAACGCCTGACCGAGGCGCGTCACGCCGTCGATCCGGTCGATCTCGGTTTCGGCCTGGGCGCGCAGCTGCCCGGCTTCGACACTCTCCGGCTGCATCTCGCGCGCGTCGTCGGCCAGCGAAATCACTTCCAGCCAGTCGTCGCGGGCCACCATCGGGCTTTCGCTGTTGCTCAAGGCAATGTCGCGCCTGCTGCGCGCGGCCTCCAACTTGGCGTTGAACTGAGCGTCCAGCTGCCAGTTGCGATACCAGGTATACCCCATCGCCAGGACGATCGCCAGCAGGGGAATAGCCACCGCCGCCGCGATCCACCAACTGGTCTGCCGGGTGTTTTGCCCGCGTTGACGCCGCGAGCGGGCAGCGCGCCGGCGTCGCTGTGTGCGCCGGACATCGCCGTCTGCTCTGGCGTCCGGCAGCATCCGTTCGCCGAGCGCCCGCGCGCGTTGCCCCAGCCCGCTGAAAAACCCGGCCGCGCGCTCGCCCAACCCCGGCCCCGCCGGCTCGGCCTTGTCCACCTCGGCCGGTTCCGCGACCTCTTCTGGCCGGGGCGCTTCGACCGGCGCCAGACGACGGTCATACCCGGCCGGCTGGGCCGGTGGTGGGGAAACCGCCGCCTCTGCTTCAGGAGGACGTTCGTCCTGCTCGACTTCCATAAAGGCCCAGCGATCCGCTTGTGCGCCGGCCTCGACCTGTGCGCCGCTCAACTGGATCACCAACGCCGCACAGTCTTCGGGCGGCGCCAGCGCCTCGAGGTTGCTCATGGCGCGCGAAACGTTGCCCGCCAAAATCTGGCCGATGCGCGTGATCCCCAATTGGCGCGCCATCGGCCCATCGACCATCAAAATCATGTCTTTGGGCTGCACGGTGGCATGAAAAAGCCGCACCTGAGTCGTTTGGCTTTGCCCCAATATGCTGGCGTCTTCGCCCCCCAACATTGTGTCTGGAAAAGCCTGCACCTGTTCTCGATGAACGAGATACACCATCGGCCATCCGGCTTGAGCGACAAACATCTCTCCGTTGCGTAAAACAACGCAAGCCACGCCGCCCACGCGATGTTCGCTGCTTACTTTGGCATTTTCGCGCGTCAGGTAGGTATTCGCCAACAACACCGCCTGTCGCAAGCCATACGTCACCGTGCCGGGCGTTTGCAGGTACTCTTGGGTGATTGCCATGACCAATTCCTGGCACAACTCTTCGCGGCCAAATGCTCCGCCGCTCAACTCGACCAAAACATACAGGCGTCCTTTGCCGCGACGCTTGAACGGCAAAAACGCCTGTCTTTCGATCGCCGCCAGGTTGGCCGGATTTTCTTGACGAGAACCATCGATCAACCGCAATTGCCCGACCTGGGTTTCCCATTTGCCAGCCATGAGACACTCCCTCGTTCCGCTCTCTAGCTCTGATCTACCAAGAAACAATTTTGAGACGCCGCCACCCCGGCGGCCTTGCCAAAACGCAGATCCAGTCCGTGCTCAGCTGCATCGATCTGCGGTGTACGTGTTCGATTGCCCGGTTGGTCAAGGCGATTGTGACAACAATGTCCGGGCGTACCGGAGCAAAATGTCGATGCGTTCCGGCGGCGTTTGCTTGACCTGCAAATACCGTTCCAGCGCCTCCACCGGCGTCAGCGCGGCGACATCCTGTTGGCTGCCCAGACGCACGCGCTCCGGGCGTTCGACGTTGCGCGTGATCGAAGCGATATAAAACGCATCCTTGAGCGCGCGCAATATCTCTTTTTCATCGATCAGCGGGTTTTTCTCCGCATTGGTCTGAATGATCACGCGCACCACGGCGTCGCGGATTTCCGCGCGCGCAATGGCCTCGATCACCTGCGCGGTTGGGTCAGCGCCGTCGGCTTGCGCGCGAACGGTGGTAAAGCGCCGCGTGTCGAGTTTGTGAAACGCCCAATGACAGTCGCCGCGTTCGACCTGGGCAATGACAAAGCCCTTGTCCTCTTGTTCCTCGCCGAAATCGATCCGCTCGACGCTGCCGGAATAGACGACCGGCGGAAATTGCTCGTCTGCCAGCGATTGATGGCGGTGCAGGTGTCCCAGGGCGACGTAATCCCATTGTTTGTTTTTGAACAAACCCAGGGGCAGAGTCAAATCATGCCCCAACATCACCGTGCGTTCAGAACCGTAAACGGCGCCCTGTACCGACCCATGCGCGACGAGAATGTGCGGTATGCCCGGCTTGAGCTGGGCGACCAGCCCCTCCTCGCCGTTCAAGATCATTTCGATCCGTTCCAGCATGACCGTATTGATCTCGGCCAAACTCTTGTTTTTATACTCGTCACGCGAGAGCAGCCCGCTGCGGATCACCCAGGGAAGTGCGCCCACCTGCACCGGCCCTTGCCGCGTCTCGATCTCGAACACGGTGGGACTGCGCGCCACATACACATGCTCGATCTCGAGCGTGTCAAAAATCTCCATCGTGTGCGCCCGCCCGGCGGCGTTGGGCATATCGTGGTTGCCGGCAATCAAAACCGTGGGCAGGCCGGCCTGTGAAAGCCGCCGGATGCGGCGCGCAAACGCGCGTTGGTAGGTCGGCGATGGATCGCGCGTTTTATAGGCGTCGCCGGCAAAAACAACCAAATCCGCCTCTTGTTCGAGCGCAGTCTCGATCACGCGGTCGATAGAACGCACAAAGTCGGTCAGCCGCGTCGACAGACCCGTACCCGGATCGAGCCGGCCGTAATTCTCAACGCCCAGATGCACATCGGCCAGATGGACAACCTTGATCACATTCACTGCTCCGTCAGCTCTGCTACGAGACCGCTGAAAAACCCAAGATGAACCGCAGAGGATGTCAGGGCGATCCAGGGCTGTTCAATTCTACAATCCAGCGGTTGAAACCGCGCTTGGCGAGCCGTTTGCTGGTCGTCCCCCTACGGCGACGAGTCCACGCCAGTGATGGCGTCCACGCAGGTAGGACGCCCGGCTTCAGCCCGCCAGCAGTGACTTTAGTCACAAATTAGAATTGAACAGCCCTAGGCGATCTTGATGTTTTATCTTTTGGCGTTCTCGGCGGTTGGCGGTTGCGCTGCGACTTTTCAGCACGTTCCTAAAAGCATTTTACCCGAAAACCAGATTGGATGCAAGCGCACCTAAATATAAGGAACAGATCATAGAAATATTTGCCAAAGACGGATCATGATGTTAAAATGCGTCCGCGCCGGACATCAAGCTCGCCGGCGGTGATTTGCCAATCCCCTTGGCGCAGAATCCCGTCAGGTCCCCAAGCGCCTGGTCGGGGCGGGGCCACACGACAGAAAGACCGGAAATGGGAACGTTGTACATTGTCGAAATGCCCACCTCTGGCTGTGACGCGATCACCGATCGCGCCAGGCAAACGCTGTTGCGCGCGTCCTTGCTGCTTGCGCAAGACACATCGACGGCGCGGCAGTGGCTCGAGACGTGCGGCATCCGCACGCCGCTCGCCCAGGTGGGCCGCGTGCAAACCACCCTGGATGCCCTCCGGCGCGGCGATGTCGCCCTCTTGGCCCCAACGCTGCGCCTGCCGCACGCCTGGGTACGATCGTTGATCGAACAAGGCATTTCACCCGTACCCATCCCCGGCCCGGTCACAGAGATCACGGCGCTCATCCTGTCCGGGTTGCCCGTCGACCGGTTCACCTTTTTGGGCCGGCTGCCCGCGGCCCGTCAGGCGCGGCGACAGGCGCTGCACGCCGTGCAATGCGAGCGGCGCACGCTGCTCTGCACCGCCTCGACGCAAACCTGGGCCGAGGTGCAGCGCGACCTGCTCGACATTTTGGGCGACCGGCGCGCCGCGCTCTACCAACCGGAGACGCTCTGGCGGGGCCGGATCGGCCAGGCGCCAACGACCTGGCGCGACACGCCGCCGCCGGTCATCGTCATCGCGGGCGCATCGACGTCGCCCCCGGTCTGGTCGACGAGCCGGGTGCGCGAGCAGATACGCGCCATGCAAGCCGACCACCTCTCGCGGCGAGACATTGCGCGCCAGATCGCCGCGCGTTCGGGGTGGAAAAAACGCCGGGTATATGCCCTGCTTGTCGAGTCCGATCAGATTTGACCAATCGCCCCTTTTTTCTTATGTTGATCTAATGTTTGTATGGTATAGAGAGAGGTGTTGAATTTTGAATCGAGGAGGAACTATGTCACAAGAAAAACCAACGTCTACATCTCTGGAATTTCGCACCGAAATCCAGCAACTGCTCAACATCCTGGTCCACTCGTTGTACAAAGAACGCGAGATTTTCTTGCGCGAACTCGTCTCCAACGCCGCCGACGCGCAGAGCCGCATCCAATTCACAATGCTGACCGACCGCAACGTGCTTGACCCGGACGCCGAATTGGAAATCCACATTGATTTTGACGACCAGGCCAAAACACTCACCATCTCGGATTCCGGCATTGGCATGACCCGCGACGAGTTGATCGAAAACCTGGGCACCATCGCCCACTCGGGAGCCAAGGCCTTTCTCAAGGCGCTGCAAAAAGACCGTCAGGCCAGCGTCGATCAGATCGGCCAATTTGGCGTCGGCTTTTACTCGGCCTTTATGGTCGCCAAAGAGATTACCGTCGTTTCGCGCTCTTATCGCCCCGACGCCCAGGCCTATGCCTGGAAATCCGACGGCAGCAACCACTATACGGTCGAGCCGGCCGAACGAGCGCATCGCGGCACATCGGTGATCCTGGCGCTCAAAGAGGACGCCGCGGACGAATTTCTCCAGGCCTACCGGCTGGAAAGCATCGTCAAGCGCTACTCGGACTTTGTCCCGTTTCCGATTTACATTGGCGAAAAGGTCGTCAACCAGAAAACCGCCTTGTGGCGACAGCGACCGCAAGAAATTCAGGACGACCGGTACAATGAATTCTACCGGCACATTACTCGCGACTTTCAGGATCCGATGCTCTATACCCACCTCGTGGTCGACTCGCCGATCCAGATTTTCAGCATCCTCTATGTGCCGTCGCGCAAAGACTATGGCCTGCTTGCGGTCAAATCGGACTATGGCCTGCGCCTGTACTCGAAAAACGTCCTGATCCAGGAACGCAACAAAGACCTGCTGCCCAATTATCTGCGCTTTGTCGAAGGCGTCGTCGACTCGGACGACTTGCCGCTCAACGTCTCCCGCGAAGTGGTGCAGACCAACCGCGTGCTCAACACCGTCAAGCGCAACCTGGTGCGCAAGATCACCGGCGCGCTGGGCGACCTGGCCAAAGATCGGCCGGACGAGTACCGCAAATTCTGGGCCGAGTTTGGCCCGTTCATCAAAGAAGGCATTTCCACCGATCCCGGCGACCGCGACCGGCTGGTCGATCTGCTGCGTTTTCACTCATCCAAGGCCGGTCAGGAGCAGCTGGTCTCGCTGCGCGAATACGTCGAGCGGATGGCCGAGGGACAGCAAGAAATCTATTACGCCTTTGGCGACGACCTGACCGCCATTGCCCAAAGCCCGCACCTCGACCCGTTCCGGGCGCGCGACATCGAGGTCTTGTTCCTCACCGAAACGATCGACAGCTTTATGATCATGGGGTTGCCCGATTATGACGACAAGAAACTGCGCAACGTCGATGACGCCAGCCTGGAATTGCCCGGCGAGGAAAAAGAGGAGGAACAGGCAGAGGAGCGAGTCGATGATGAGGCGTTCGGCGTGCTGCTGGAGCGTTTTCGCAACATCCTGGGCGATAAAGTGACCGAGGTGCGCCCGGCCAAACATCTCGTCGACAGCCCGTGCCGTCTCGTCAACCCAACCAACGCGCCGGGCAGCGAGATGCACCGCGTGTACCGCTTGCTCAACGAGGAATTTGAGGCCCCGAAAAAGATCATGGAGGTCAACCCGCGCAGCACATTGATCGCCAACCTGTCTGCTTTGGTGCAAAATACGCCGCAAGCGCCGGTCATCGATCTGGGCATCGAGCAGCTGTACGAAAACGCCTTACTCGTCGAGGGCATCCACCCCAACCCGGCGGGAATGATCCCGCGCATCCAAACCCTGATCGAAGCGGCGACGAGCGCCGCGCCAGACATCAACCCGGTGTGAGCCGTCCCAATTTATGGTATAATAAAGCAGAGAGACAACCAGGAAACAACCAGAAAACAACCAGCGCATTTGCCGGGAGGAAAAATGGCCGAGACTGTGACACTTGCCGTGCCCGAATCTCAGATCATCGAATGGGTATGCCAACTCTCGCCCAGAGCCAAACACAAGGTGCTCCAGGCGCTCGTGCCCGATCTGGACGAGTTGGATCGGTTGGTAAATTATGGTCGCCAGCGTATGCAGCAGCTTTGCGCTGAACGCGGTATCGACTGGATTGACCTCGATGAAGAGAAACGTCAACGCCTGGTTGAGGAATGGCTTCACGAGGCATAACGGTGGTCGAACGAGCTGTCTTTGATACCAATATTTGGATTTCTGGTTTGCTCTGGCGTGGCAAACCTTATCAATGCCTGCTGTTGGCTCGTTCCAGAGTGGTGCAGTTGGTGTATTGTTCATCAATGGCAGCCGAACTCGAACAAAAATTGCGCCAAAAATTCGGTTTTGCCGAAGACAGGCTGCAAGCGGTCTTGGACGATTTTCGCCGAATATCTCAACTGGTCGAGATCGGTGGCGACTTGCATGTTATTGCCGACGATCCTGACGATAACAAATTTGTGGAATGTGCGCTGAATGCCGGCGCTTTGATGATTGTGTCTGGCGATCACCATTTGCTCGATCTGGGCGAATACCGGGGCATCCAAGTTCTCTCCGCCGCCGAGTTTGTCTCCTGCTTGCCTACTTTTGGATGACGTGCCTCATTATGTGTTGCTTGAAGGAGTGAACGCCGGCAACAAAGCCAAAAAAGGCCGCCAGTGTCAAATGCACTGGCGGCCTTTTAACTTTGGCGGAGCCAACAACTGCCCCCTAAATACCTGGCTCCTCGAGTAGGACTCGAACCTACAACCAACCGGTTAACAGCCGGTCGCTCTGCCAATTGAGCTATCGAGGAATGAACCGATCAGAGACAATTATATCCGGTTTTTTGAATTCGTCAAATTTGTCGATTGGCCGTTCATTCGTTCAAATAATCGCGCAACTTGCGGCTGCGCACCGGGTGGCGCAGTTTGCGCAGCGCTTTGGCCTCGATCTGCCTGATCCGTTCGCGGGTCACGCCAAAAGATCGTCCCACCTCTTCGAGGGTGTGGCTTTGACCGTCTTGCAGGCCAAAACGCATTTCGAGCACATCGCGCTCGCGGCGGCTGAGTTGATCGAGCACGCTGTGGATATGCTCGCGCAGCAGCTCGCCAGAGGCCGCTTCGGAGGGCAGCGGCGCCGACTCGTCGGGGATAAAATCGCCCAATGAACTGTTGTCTTCGGCGCCGACGGTCATATCAATGGACACCGGCTCCTGGGCGATGCGGATAATGCGGCGCACCTTGTTGGCCGCGCGCTTGAGGTGGCGCTTGACGGCCGGCGGGAGCCTGGTATGGTTCTTTTTACTCAACTTGACGGCTCTGACGTCTTGGCCGCTCAACATCTCCATCTCAACGGCCATCTCTTCGGCTGTTGGGTCGCGCCCCAATTCTTGGGTCATCCGGCGTTGAATCCGCATCAGCCGGTTGATCGTCTCGACCATGTGTACCGGGATGCGGATCGTGCGCGCCTGATCGGCGATGGCGCGACTGATCGCCTGCCGAATCCACCATGTGGCATACGTGCTGAACCGGTAGCCCTTGGTATAGTCAAACTTTTCGACCGCCCGCAGCAGCCCAATATTGCCTTCTTGAATCAGGTCAAGAAACGAGATGCCGCGTCCCATATAGCGCTTGGCGACGCTGACGACCAACCGCAGGTTGGCGCGAATTAGCGCCTGTCTTGCATCGTAAGCATAGTCAAATATTTCCAAAATATGTTGAGCGACATCGTCCAGATTGACCATTTTTGCGCGGAATGTCTTGGGCGAGGCCAACTGGAGTTTTTTGGCATAATGATCATCCAGCCGTTGCAGCGTGGCCGGAGGCATCATGTAAATGGTGCGATACAGCGTAAAGAGGCGGCCGCTCAACTTTTTCCTGGCATCGATCTCTTGTTCGCCCTCCCCGCCGATCGCCGTGGCGACATAGCGTGAGAGATAATGTGTACGTTCGATGCCTTGCTCCAGGTGCGCCGCGTCCCTGAGCATCGGCGACAGCTTGGGCATGTCGATCCCGGACTTGCGGCAGACGTCGGCCAGTTCGCGCCAGTTTTGTAAAAAAGTGTCATAGGCGTTGACAATGATGTCCGGCGCGACGGCCAACATGAGCGAGGTGGCGGTTTGCTCCATCTTGGCGCAGACACGCTCGAACAATGTCCACTCGGTACTCATTTGTTCCAGCAAGACGCCCACCATCACGGTGTGGTCGAGTTCCGGGGGCGGTACGATTTGAGCGGGCAGCGCGTGCGGCTCGATTTTGAGCCGCTCCAACTGCTCGCGCCATTTGCGAACGGCTTTGGGCTGCGCCATGGGGTTTTCGAGCAAGGTGACAACGTATTGCGCGGCGCTGACGCGCATGGTCAGCCACATCTCTTCCACCGGGTTGAGCAGCGGCACGCGCCCAATTTCGCGCAAGTACATTCGCACCGGGTCGCCGGTCAGCTCGGCCGGCGCCAGATCGACGAGCGTTTCCTGCTCTTTGGGTTCTTCGATCTCGATGGTGACCAGTTCGGTGTCCGGCGGTTCGTTTTCTCGCTCCTGGTCGCCGGTGAGGATTGAGACGCCAAGCGCGATCAGGTGGCGATGCAAGGCATCGACTTGCTTTTCGTCAAAGTCCTCTTCCGGCAAAATGGCCGCGATGTCGCCGGCAGAGACCTGTTTTTGCTCGCTGGCCTGAGCAATCAAGGCCCGAACCTGGGGCAGTTTTTCCAGTTCGGTCAGGATGTCGTTTTTTTCATTGTCTACAAGATCGGTTTGCATAGATGCCCTAATCAATCAAGCGGCTTGTTCTCTTTTTTGTCGCCGCCCCAACGCGGTGCTTTCTTGTAACGCCCGGTCGAGGCCAAAGCGGTTGGTGTGCAGTAAGGCCAAAATGGTGCTCTGATATTCGCTGGCCTTGGCGTCGCCCTGTTCCAGCGATTCGGCCTGCAAGACCTGGACATTTTGAATGATGCGATCGATGTTTTTGCGCCTGAGCCGCAAGACGCTCCGCTCAAAATCTCGCTCGGCGTTTTCCCCGCAAAGTTCCTCGACATCCGGCCCGTTTTCAAGCAAAAAGTCCAGATATTGTTGCAGCGACGGCGGCAAACTCGCGGTCCATTCTTGCCAGCCAACCCCCTCTTTGATGGCGCGCCAGACCACAAAGAGGGCGCGATTTTCCACGCGCGCAAAGTCGTCCTCTTGGAGCGGCGCCAACGACAGGCCGAGCAGCAGGTCGTTGGCTTTGTCGAGCCATTCTGGCCGGCGGAGCAGTGTGGCCAGGCTGCGTTCTTCGAGTGCAAACCGGGTTGCGGCGGGTTGTTCTGGGGCGCGCGGCCCGGCGGCGGTTGGTTTTTGAGCATAGAGCTGGCTGTGTACGCCCAGCTGACGGCGGATGCGCGGTTCGTCGGTGCGAACCAGGCGCGCCAGTTTTTGGATATAGTGCGTTTGCTGCACCTGGTCCGAGATTTCGGCCAGGATGGGCAGCAAGCGGCGCACGGCTTCGGACTTGCCCCTGGCGCTGCGGATGTCCAGATCGGCGGTGGTGATCTCGAAATAGTAATCGACGACCGGGACGGCCGAGTCGACCAGCGCCGCCCACAAGTCGGGCGTTTCGCGGATCAGATCGTCGGGGTCCTGGCCCGGCGGCAGAGTCATAATGCGAATGTCGGCGTCGAGGCGGCTTTCGTAGCGAATCCAACCGCGCGAGGTGACGATGGGCACGGCTTTGTCCAACGTCTGCCGCGCCACGGCCAGACCGCGCAGTGTGCCGCGATCGCCGGCCGCGTCTGGGTCGAGAGCGAGGATGTATGTTTTGGTCATCCGCTTGAGCAGCCCAAGTTGCTGTTCGGTGAGCGCCGTGCCCATCGAGGCGACGACATTGCCGATGCCGGCCTGGTGGGCCTGGAGCACGTCCATATAGCCTTCGACGATGACGACCTGCCCCTTGGCCCGGATCGCGCCTTTGGCAACGTCGATGCCAAACAAGATGTTGCTTTTGTTAAACAATGGCGTCTGCGGCGAGTTGAGATACTTGGGTTGCTGCCGGGTCTGATCCGTTTGCTTTAATATCCGCCCGCCAAAGCCAATCACGCGGCCGCGAATGTCGCGGATGGGAATGATCAACCGCCCGCGAAAGCGGTCATAAAAGCCGCCATCCTGACGCGCAATGATCAACCCCGCTTCCAGCAGGTCCTGGCGTTGATAGCCGCGTTCCAAGAGATGGTCGCTGACCGAGCGCCAGCGCTCTGGCGCATAGCCCAGTTGAAACCGGGCGATCGTTTCGGCGTTCAGCCCGCGCTGCGCGACATAGTCTCGGCCGGCCTGTCCCTGGTCGCTGTGCCCCAGCACATCGTCAAAGTAGGCCGCGGCGGCGGCGTGGATGTCGAGCAGGATTTCGAGCCGCTTTTGCCGTGGGCTGTCGGGGCGTTGCCGTTCGAGTGTGACCCCGGCTTTTTGGGCCAGGCTTTTCAGCGCCTCGCCAAAGTCGAGGTTTTCATATTTCATGACAAAAGAAAACAGATCGCCGCCGGTGCCGCAAGCGCCAAAACAGTGCCAACTCTGTGTTTCTGGAAAGACGACAAAAGAGGGGGTTTTTTCAGAATGAAATGGGCAGACCGCTTTATAGTTTCGTCCCGCTTTTTTGAGCGGCACATAAGCGGTGATCACGTCGACGATGTCGAGACGCGCTTTTATTTCGTCTACAACACTCATATCTGGTGGTTACTCACTCCTTTGCTTTGCATCCCTACTCGATAGTCATTATACACACAAGTAGATAATTGGTCAATCCTTCTTTGGAGAGGGATTCCGCAACAAGTCGAGGGCGCATTTCAATCTGGGGGTCCGGTGATGACGGCAGAATGAGGATTCCGCCGCCACGGTTTGTCCAATCCGCAGCCTCGGAATCCCTATTCCGAGACCCGGTTTCGCCCCAATAGTGAAACACACCCTGAAATGCAACCCAGTTGACGCCAGGTTTTGATTGTGATATAGTGAGGTTGGCGCGGCTCATTTTTGCCAGATCGCCCAAGTCGTGCTAAGATTGGCATATTGTATTCGTCTCGCCGGTTTGTTGGAGGAAAAATTTATGCGTCCCCTTTATACGTTTACCGTCAAACCTTCTTTGCCCCAGGGTCTGAAAAAGCTCGCCGACATTGCCCACAATCTGATGTGGTGTTGGGATCATGAATCGATTTCGTTGTTGAGTCGGTTGGACGCCGATCTTTGGGAAGAAACCAATCATAACCCGGTGTTGATGCTCGGCCGGATCAAACAGGAACGGTTGCAAGAGTTGGCCGCCGACGACAGTTTTTTGAGCCAATTGGAGCGAACCGGACAACGCCTGGAACGGTATTTGACCCGTCGCGCCTGGTTTGCGCGGCAGCACGATCATTATTGCAACGAAGGGGCAGTGGTCGCTTATTTCTCTTTCGAGTTTGGCATCACCGAGTCGCTGCGCATGTATTCTGGTGGGTTGGGCGTGCTCGCCGGCGATCACCTCAAATCGGCCAGTGACCTGGGCATTCCGCTGGTAGCGGTGGGTCTCTTGTACCAACAAGGCTATTTCAGACAGTACTTGAACGCCGACGGTTGGCAGCAAGAGAGTTATCCGGGGAATGATTTTTACAATCTGGCGCTGGTGCTTGAGCGTGACGACCAGGGTGAGCCGTTGATGATCAGCCTGGCGTTGCCTGGGCGCGACGTTTACGCCCAGATTTGGCGGGCCGACGTGGGGCGGGTGCGGCTTTATTTGTTGGACACCAACGTTGAGCGCAACAGCGCGGCCGATCAAGACATCACCGATCGACTTTACGGCGGCGATCTGGACATGCGTCTGAAACAAGAACTGTTGCTGGGCGTGGGCGGCGTCCGCGCGCTCAAGGCGCTGGGCGTCAGTCCACAAGTCTATCACATGAATGAGGGGCATTCGGCGTTCCTGGCGATTGAGCGAATTCGCATGTTGATGCAGACGCATCACCTGACCTTTGCTCAGGCCAAAGAATTGGCCCGCGCCGGGATGGTCTTTACCACGCACACGCCGGTGCCGGCCGGCATCGATCGCTTTCCCTCGGATTTGATCGGCCACTATTGGGGGCAGAGCTATGCCGAGCTGGGACTCGACCACGAGCGGTTTATGGCTTTGGGGCGGCAAAACCCGGCCGATCCTTATGAGCCGTTCTGCATGGCTATTTTGGCGCTGCGCCTGGCCTCTTATTCAAACGGCGTCAGCAAGCTGCACGGCGACGTGTCGCGCAAGATGTGGCAGGGCGTGTGGCCCGGCGTCCCGGTGAGTGAGGTGCCGATCGGCTCAGTGACCAACGGCATTCACCAACAGTCGTGGATTTCTGGCGATATGGCTAGCTTGTTCGAGCGATACCTGGGGCCGCGGTGGCGTCAAACGCCCGCCGACGCCGAACTTTGGGACCGCGTTGACCGGATTCCGGGCGCCGAGCTGTGGAACACGCACGAACGTCGCCGCGAACGGATGGTGGCTTTTGTCCGGCGGCGGCTGCGCCGGCAGTTGGCGCAGCGCAATGCGTCTAACGCCGAATTGTTGGCCGCCGAAGAGGTCTTGAACCCGGAGGCGCTGACCATTGGGTTTGCGCGGCGCTTTGCCACATATAAACGCGCCACGCTGTTGTTCCGCGACCCGGACCGGTTGATCAAGATTTTGTCGAGCAAAGAGCGTCCGGTGCAAATCATCTTTTCGGGCAAGGCGCACCCGCACGACAACCCCGGCAAAGAGTTGATCCGCCAGATCGTTCACATGGCGCGTCACCCCGAACTGCGCTCCAAAGTGGTCTTTTTGGAAAATTACAACATGAACCTGGCCCGTTACCTGGTGCAGGGGGTCGATGTGTGGCTCAACACGCCGCTGCGCCCGCATGAAGCCAGCGGCACCAGCGGGATGAAAGCGGCGGCGAACGGCGCGCTCAACTTGAGCATCCTCGACGGCTGGTGGGCCGAGGCGTTTACGCCAGAGATCGGCTGGTCGATCGGATCGGGGGAGGCGTATGACGATTACAACCTCCAGGATCATGTCGAATCTAATGCCATTTATGACATTCTAGAAAAACAAGTTGTACCGTTGTTTTATGAACGCGGCTCGGACCGGCTGCCCCGGCAGTGGATCGCCAAAATGAAAGCCTCGATGAAAGCGGTGTGTCCGATTTTCAACACCCATCGCATGCTGCAAGAATATACCGAGGGCTATTATATCCCGGCGTGCAAGCGGTTCAAACATTTGAGCGAAAACGACATGGCGGCATTGTACGAGTTGGTGGACTGGAAATCTCGTATTCTGGAGCAGTGGTCGCAGGTGCGGATCAACCAGGTCAAGGCAGACGTTGCGACCGAAACCAGCGTCGATGTGCCGAGCGGGGTTTGGGTCGATGTCCACCTGGGCGCGTTGTTGCCCCAGGACGTGACCGTCGAGTTGTATTTTGGTCAGGTCAATGCCAACGGCGAGATCGTCAATCCGCACATCATTGAGATGCAGAGTCAAAACGATGGCGCGCAGGGTGACTATACCTTTGTCGGGCATATCGCCAGTCACACCAGCGGCAAGCACGGCTTTACCGTCCGCGTGATGCCGCACCATCCAGATTTGGTCACGCCATTTGAGACCGGGCTGATCTTGTGGGGCGAGTCCAGCTAAATATCGCTGCCGCGCGTGTGTTTATGCAACCAAATATCTCGTTGATGCGTAGAGACAAAGAGTATCTGATCGCCGCATAATTTTTCAATCGAGTCAGCATAGGAAACCGAGATGCCCCGAGAAAAACCGTTGGCCGTTGGAACGCTTGTCTCCAGCCCCCAAAATCAATACCAGGTCAAACGCCTTGTTGGCGGCGGCGGTATGGCCTGGGTTTATCAGGTGGTCAAACTGCCCGTCGAAAGCAACTCGCTGTGGGCGTTAAAAGAACTGAGAGCGCAGGCGCAGGACGCCGACACGCAAGCGCATGCGCGCCAACTGTTCAACCAGGAAGCGGCGATTTTGTCGCAGTTGAACCATCCCAATTTGCCCCAAGTGATCGACTTTTTCGAGGAGGATGGGCGCGCCTATCTGGTAATGGAGTTCATCTGGGGCGAGTCGCTGGAAAAACGGATCGAAAAAGCGCGTTCGCCGTTGTTGGAACGCCAGGTGCTGCAATGGGCGGTTCAAATCTGCGACGTGCTCGATTATTTGCACTCGCGCCGCCCACCGGTGATCTTTCGCGATCTCAAACCGAGCAATGTGATGGTCAACAGCGCCGGGGTGGTCAAACTGGTCGATTTTGGCATTGCGCGCACCTGGAAAAAGGACCAGCTTCAGGACACCATTGCGCTGGGGTCGGAGAATTATGCCGCGCCGGAGCAGTGGGGCGAGGCGCAAACCGATCCCCGCTCGGATGTTTACGGCCTGGGGGCAACGATCTATCATTTGTTAGCCAACATGCCGCCGTCGCCGGCGTTCTTGCCTTCCGAACCGACCTCTTTGGGCGAGCTGAATGCCGCCCTGTCGCCCCAAGTCGTACAGATTGTCACCAAGGCAATGTCTCGAGAGCGCAATGATCGTTACCAGTCGGCTCGAGAATTTGGGCAGGCCTTGCTCGCCTGCTTGCCGGGCTATGTCTCGCCCGTGCGGGCCAAACCCAGACCGGCGGCGCAAACGCCGGCAAAGCCGAAAGCAAAGCCTCGTCCCAAGCCCCGGACGCGCAAGGTGCGCGTGTGCCCGCGATGCAAACACAAAAACGCCCCGGCTTGTCGATTTTGCGTCAAATGCGGCTATGCTTTTGCCGGTTTGCGCCCGGCCGTGCTGCGCGTCGTCGAGCCGGTGCGCGCAGCCTGGGAGATGCCGGTGAAAAAAAGTCCGCTGATGTTGGGGCGCGCCAACCCGGCCGAGGGATACCGCCCCGACTTTGATATGACTTTTTACGACCCCGAAGGATATGTGTCGCGCCGGCATGCGCACATTATTAAGGCCAGGAATGGTTATTTTATCGCTGATTTGGGGAGCAGCAACGGCACTTTTGTCAATGACCGGCCGCTCACAGCGAAAAAATACCGCAAGTTGCACAACGGCGACAAGATCGAGATCGGCGAGGTCGCCATTCGCTTTTTGTTCAAATAATGCAGCGAGGTCAAGATCGAACCCCGCCTGGTGTAGGAGGCGCAATGATCAAGTGTCCCAATTGTGGAAAAGAAAATCGCCGGGAGGCGCGGTTTTGCCAATTTTGCGGCGCGTTGTTGGAAACCGTGGTCATTTCAGCGGTCGTCGATGCTGAGGCCGAGGAGGCGATCACCCCGGATGAGCCGACGACGCCAGAGCCGGCGGACGAGGCCGAGGCCGGCGCGGTGCAAGAAGCCGTCGAGCCGTCCGTTGTTGAGCCTGAC
>CAYZYE010000051.1:19575-21253 GCA_964481205.1 uncultured Anaerolineae bacterium
TGGCGGCAGAGCCAGAGTTGCCCTCTGCCCCGCTCCAGGACGCCGGCGAGCAGGTGTTGGAAACCGGGGTGGAAGCGACGGACGAACCGGTCGTGGAAACAGTGTTGGATCAAGACGAAATGACCGGGGCGGACATTGTCGTCGCCGACGCAGTGTTGGAAGAGATCGAGCCGCCCGAATTCGAGAGCGTCGAGGCGCAACCAGAATCGCAGCCCGACGAGGCCGCAGAGGCGTTGCCGGCGGGCGAGTTGGCGTGGGCAGAGGAAACGGACCTGGTCGAAACGCTCCAAGAGGACGCGGTGGTGGGCGACGATGTTTTGCCCGAATTAAAGGACGGCTTGGAGGATGACGCGGCACTTCGATCCACGGCGCAGGCCGAGAGTGTGGACGAGGAAGCGGTCGATGAACCGCCGCTCGAGTCCTCTTTGGATATGGGCGATACAGATGTGCTCTTTTGGCGCGAAGAGCCGGAACAGATGCAGCCCCTGGCGCTTGGCGCCGTGGTCAACGGTCGATACCAGATCAGCCAGGTGTTGTCGGTGGCAAGCGATCAAGTGATGTACCGCGTTCGAGACTTGCAGCGTTGCCCGCAGTGTGGTTTTACGGACAATAATCCCGATCAGGCGTTTTGCGATTCGTGTGGGGCAATGCTCGATCAAAAGACGATGGCGATGATGCTAGAGCACCCGGCAGAGCGGAGCGACGCTCCGGCGGACATTGTGGTCAGCGACCATTTTCAGGAGGTCGATCGCTGCTATTGGGTGTGGCGCGAGACCTCGCCGGCAGAACCCGTGAGCGACGTCGCGCCGTCGATGGTGTTGGAAGTGGCGCACAAGACCGATGTGGGCCGAAAACGCGAACTGGACGAAGACAGCGTCTTTGTGCTGGTGATGTCGAGTGCGTATGCCGCAGAACCCGACCAGCTGGCCTTGTTCATCGTGGCCGACGGCATGGGCGGTCACGAGGGCGGCGAGGTGGCGAGCAAACTGGCGATCCAGACATGTGTCAACGAGTTGGTGAGCACGGTGCTGACGCCCAAACTGGCCGATCATTTTATCGCCGATCAAGAGATTCAGGCCCGAATGGTCAAGGCGGTGCAAAAGGCCAACGAACAGGTTTTCCTGGAGCGTCAAAAGCGCAATACCGACATGGGCACGACTATGACCGTCGCGCTGCTCAGCGACTGGTCGCTTTTTCTGGCCCATGTTGGCGACTGCCGGGCGTATATCTGGGGGGTAAAAGGTTTGCGGCAACTCACCACCGATCACTCGATCATTGCCAGCATGATTGCGTCTGGCAATGCCGAACCGGAAGAGATTTATACCCATCCCCAGCGTAGCGTGATCTATCGCTCAATTGGCGATCGCCCCTCGGTCGAGGTCGATTCGTCGATTGTGGCCCTGGACGCCGGTGAACGGTTGATTATGTGCTCGGATGGGCTGTGGGAAATGATTCGCAATGAGGGCATTGACGAGGTTTTGATGCGCGAGGCGGACTCGCAGCGTGCGTGCGAGGTTATGGTAGATCTGGCAAACGCCGCCGGCGGTGTCGACAACATTACCGTCATTATTGCTCAAGTATGAATCCCCTGAAAAACTCGCCAGCGCTTCCGTCCACCGCAGGGAGCGCCAGGTACCAGAGAGCCGTTTTTTCAAGGGGCAGACAAAAGTATATCAGT
>CAYZYE010000052.1:0-20893 GCA_964481205.1 uncultured Anaerolineae bacterium
GATTATATGTACTATAGCGTATTACAAATCCGATGTCAAGCGAGTTTCGTCGAGGAGCCAGGGCAGTTGTACCTGGCTTTTTTTTGTGCGCCGAATATGATATAATCAGTCTGTTGTTGTTAAAGCTTTGGGGGAGCAGGTTGATCATGGCTGTTGGACAAGGGAACTTGGGCGAACAAATCCTCCGCCGGTTTGCCCGTAATGGCGCCCAAGTGCGCATCATCGTGCAGGACGACGCTTGCCCGGCTTGCCGGGTACACCTGGGCCGAGTTTACTCTCCCGATCGAGCGCCGTTGTTGCCCCTGACCGGTTGTACGTCCGGCTATTGCCGTTGTCGCTACGAGGCCGTCGATCCGGCCAGTGGGTTGCCCGTGTCCGAGTTGGTGCGGCGAGGCGCGCAGCTGGTCAAATCCCGGCTCAAGCGCGGGGCGATGACGGCGCTGCGCCGCGCAGCGGCCCTGGACGAGTTGTATGAACCGGCCTGGCTGTGGCTCAGCGCCGTGGTCGATGACACGGCCAAGATCGATTGTTTGAAAACGGTGCTCGAGATCAATCCTCAGAATGCCTGGGCGCGGAAAAAACTCCGGTTGGTGCAGCGCAAGTTGGGGCTGGTCTCGCCGGCGCGCGGCACGGCACCGCTGGTCGATATCCCGATGGATGTGTTGCAAATCCGCATCGAGCGCCAGGTCATTGTCGAGCAGTGGCAGGCGTTTATGGAGGTGGTGGGGCAGGTTGCGCCGCACATTGCCTATGAACAGGCGACGGCGTTTCTGCGCAGCCTGGATCGGGCCAACATCCAGGCCATCGACAAGCTGCTGACGATCAATGCGCTGCGCGACGAGATGGAGCAGCAATGGCGCGAGTTGGATGTTGTCGGGCATACGCTGGGGCAGGCGATCCGTGATTTTGCCTATCGCACCGATTATCACGCCGACGAGCGCCGGATGAAAGAGGTTTTTCAAAAACTGTTCGATGAATTGTTGGCCCGTCGCAAAGCGATGAAAAAGCAGGTGTTGTTGTATGGCGGACGGATCGCCATACCGTCACCTTGACACGTATTCGTTTCCCCGCACCCAAAACCGCCACTCGACGTTCAAGGCTCGTTCGTCGCCGCGCACGCCGATGCGCGGCCCGCGCGCGATTTGCTCACCGGCAATCTCTTTGTCCTCCTCGATCCACAGTTCTTTACTGGTTGTCAAATCCACCCGGTTCAATGAGCGGTCGATGCCCAGCGCGTAGCACAGTTTGGCCGGGCCGTTGCTCAACTGCACGCCGCCGCGCCCCTGACGCCGGACCAGCATCTCCTGGCGTCCCTCGACCGGCGCCAGAGCGCGGATCAGCGCCGCCGCCGCCGTGCCTTCCGGTTCGGTGACGACGTTAAAGCAGTGGTGCATACCATAGATGAAATAGATATAAGCGTGGCCGGGCGGGCCAAACATAACCTCGGTGCGCGGCGTGCGTCCCCGGCTGGCGTGGCAGGCGGCGTCGTTCTGTGTGTACACTTCGGTTTCGACGATGCGGCCGGACAGCCGGAGGCCGTCGATCTGCCGCACCAGGCGTTTGCCCAGCAGTTCGCGGGCGACGATCCGCGTGTCGCGATTGTAAAAAGCACGTTCGAGTCGTGGACAGAGTGGTTTCATCGTCTCGATTGTCTCCAGGCGTGGTTTGTGATGCGCCCGTTCATCTCAGCGCGAGCGCGCGTTTGGGCCGTCGTCCCACAGGTCAATGTTGGGGCCGAGTTGTTGCTTGAGCGCGTCGGTGGCGGCGTTCAGGCGGTCGATCACGCCGGCCTCGAGCTGGAATGACATCGACGTGGCGTTGCGTTCGATTTGTTCCGGCCGGCGCGCGCCGGCGATCACGCTGCCCACTCCGTCCTGGGCGGCGATCCAGGCCAGGGCGACGTTGGCCATCGGCTGGCCGATCTCGGCGGCGATGGCGCGGATGTCGGCCAGGGCGGCCTCGAGGGCGACTTCGACGCCGGGGCCGCTGTGCCGCACGCCGGGGCGTGCGCTGTTGAAATGGCGCGTGCGGGTGCGAAAGGGGGGAATGTCGTCGATGCGCGGCCATTTGCCGGCTAGAATGCCTTGCATCAATGGCATATAGGCGGTCACGCCGATCTGGTTTGCGCGGCAGACCGGCAGCACCTCGAACTCGATGGCGCGGGAACAGAGGTTGTAGCCGCACTGGTTGGCCGCCACCTCGACGCCGGTTTCGAGCGCCTCGGCCAGGTTTTGCGGGCCAAAGTTGCTGACGCCGATGGCGCGAATTTTGCCTTCTTGTTTCAGGTCGTCGAGCAGGGCCAGCGTGGGCGCGATGGGGTGATCGCGCAGCGGCCAGTGGACGATGTACAGATCGACATAATCGGTTTGCAGGCGGCGCAGGCTGGCTTCCAGGTGGTCGCGCAGCGTGGCGGGCAGTGCGTTGTTGGGGCTGACTTTGGTGGCAATGATTGCCTGGTCGCGGCGGCCGAGCAACGCTGCACCCAATACCTCTTCGCTTTTGCCCGCGCCATAGCCCTCGGCGCTGTCAAAAAAGTTGATCTCGTGATCGAGCGCGGCGTGGACGGTGGCAATCGAGTCTTTTTGGTCTTGTTCGCCCCAGCCGGGGCCGCCGGCAAAGACCCAGCAGCCAACGGCCAGCGGAGAAACGTACAGGTTGGATTTACCCAGCTGTCGATAGTTCATCAATTTTGCTCCTCGTGTGATGTCAGGTGATCGTGATTTCCGATCCATGTTGTGTTTTTTCCACCTCGATCCTGGTATTGAACGCATTTTTTAGTTCGTCGATGTGGGTGATGACCAGGATGCAGCCGAAATCGTCGCTGACGGCCTGGATCGCGTCCAGCACGCCGTCGCGCCCCTCGGCGTCTTGCGTGCCAAAACCTTCGTCGATGACGAGCAGCTCGAGCCGCGCGCCGGCGCGACGCGCGAGCAAGCGGCTGAGGGCGATGCGGATGCCAAAGTTGATCCGGTAACGTTCGCCGCCGGAATAGGTCTCGTAACTGCGCGCGCCCAGTTCGTCCGAGATGTGGATGTCGAGCGTTTCGGCGGCGCTGCCTTTTTTGGTTTGCCGCTGCGTTTCAAAGCGCACCTGCATTCGCCCGCCGCTCATCCGCGCCAGCAGCCGATTGGCTTCATCTTCGATCTCGGGGATGGCGGTTTCGATCAACATGGCCTGGACGCCGTTTTTGCCAAAAGCCTCCTGTAGTTCTTGATAGATGGCCTGGTCCTGGCGCAGTTGTTTTTCTTTGGCGCGCCGCTTGACGCGCTGCTTGCGCAAATCGGCACAGTATTCGACTTTGCTGCGCGCCGCGCCGAGGCGCAGGTTGGCCTGTTGTTCCTGGTCGTGGGCGGCCTCGAGCGCTTGCTGCGCGCGCCGGGCGCGTTGGTCAAGGGTGGGCAGCTGCGCCACAGTTGGTCCAAGTTCGCCGGCCAGAGCCTGGTTTGCCGAGAGTTGCTGCGCGATCTCGGCGCGCTGGCTTTCGAGTTGGGCGATTGCCAACTGGACGGTTTCGGTGCTGGCGCGCGCTTCGCGGAGGGTTTGAATTTGTGACCGGTAAGCGCGCAGCGATTCGATGGCGTTTTTGACCTGCTGGTGCGCCTCGGCGTCGTAGCCCAGTTTGCCGAGTTCCGCCTCGACCTGGCGCAGTTCGGCGTGCGCCGTTTGGCCAAAGTCCTGGTTGCGCAGTTGTGTTTCGAGCCGCTCAATGTCGGATTGGGCCTCGGCCAACTGCGCGCGCGCTTTTTTGGCCTGGTCGATGATGTGCGCCAGAGCGGCTTCCTGGCGTTGCAGCGCCGACCGCGCGCTCAACGCGCGGTCGATCTTGCGGATGGCGGCCCTGGCCTTTTTGATCTGCTGGCGGGCCAGTTTGATCTCGATGTTGCGCCCTTGATAATCCTCGCGCTTTTGTTCCAATTCGGTTTCGAGGCCGGCAAGCAGTCTGGCACAGCCATCCGCTTCGAGCGGCTGGGCGCACAGTGGGCACACGGCGCCGTCGGCGCGATCGCCGGCCTGCAACAGTGCGATTTTTTCCTTGATCTGTTCTGCATCTTGTGTGGCTTGTTTGTTTTCGGCTTGCAGGGCGGCGACGTGGGCGGCCATATTTTGGATATTTTGCTGCGTATCGTTGCGTTCTGATTCGAGTTCGTTCAGGTGTGACAGTTGAACGCGCAGGGCGTCCCATTCTGGTTCGCGTTCGAGGGCGGCAACGCTTTGTTCGAGTTGGCGCGCCCGGTCGGCGGCAATGACCTGGCGTTTTTCCAGTTCGTGGCGGGCGTCAGAGATCGTCTGTTCGAGGGCGCGGCGGCGGTCATGCAGGGCGACCATTGCGCCGAGTTTGGCGTTCAACGATTCGTTTTGGGCGACGGCTTGTTCATAGTCGGCCAGGCCTTGTTCGATCTCGCCGGCGTGGGCCAGGGCGTCTTGCAGCGCGCTCAAGCGCGCCTGGTGGGCGTCCAATTCGTCGCTTGCCCGCTGGTGCTCTGTTTCCAGTTGAGCGATGCGCGTTTGCAGGCCGGTCAATTGTTGTTGCGCCAGTTCGGCCTCGCGCAGTCTGGCGCGCGCTTGCTCGTGGGCGTGTTCGGCGGCGGCGCGCTCTTGTTGGCGCTGCGCCAACCCGGTTTCTGCCGCGCAGACGGCGGCCGCGTATTCGGATTCGCGGGTCAACTCGCGGTCGATCTGCTCGATCGCGGCGACGAGTTGGTCGGCGCGTTCTTTGTTGTCGCGGGCGGCCTGGCGGGCGGCTTGCTCGTAGCGCGTGTAAATGTCTAGCCCCAAAATGTTGCCCAGCACGCGCTTGCGTTCGCCGGCCGGTTTGATCGTAAATTCGTCGGCGCGCCCCTGGAGCAGGAATGCCGAGTTGATGAATGTGTTATAGTCCATGCGCAGCAGGTCAATGATTGCCTGCTGTGTCCGGGTGATCGTCGGCTCGGTGAGCGGACGAAATCGTTCGCTCTGCTGATCCCAGCCTTGAAGTTCGAGGCTGCTGCTGCCGCGCTTGCGGCTGTCGCGTTTGCGGATGACGCGATAGATCAATTTGCCCAGCTGAAATTCAAACTCGACTTCCATCTCTGTTTGACCGAGGTGGATCAGTTCGTCGTCGCGCCGCGCGCCGACGCGCGAGTATCCCCACAAGGCCCAGGTCATTGCGTCTAAAATGGCCGATTTGCCGTGACCATTGTCGCCGCTGAGGCAAGCCAGGTGAACGCCGCGCAGGTCCAATGACTGTTCGACATAGCACATAAAGTTTCGCATATAAAGTTGGCGAGGGATCATTGAATCTCTTCTTTTTACGTTGATTTTGTGGTTTGCACTTGATCCGGGGAGGGCGCGGCGTCGTCGTCGGCCGAGATGAACGGGATGGCGAGGGAAAAGGTGCTGCCCTGCCCCAGTTTGCTCTCGACCCAGACGCGCCCGTGGTGTCGTTCGGCGATCGATTTGACAATTGCCAATCCCAGCCCGGTGCCTTTGATGTGTACGGTGTCGCGGCGTTTGATCCGGTAGAATTTTTCAAACAGGCGCGGTTGGTTTTCGGTGGCAATGCCGATGCCGTCGTCGCGCACGCGGATGATGATAAAGTCGTCGTTGGCGTCCAGGGAGACGTGGACGTGACCGGGGTTGGGTGTGTATTTTATTGCGTTGTCGACCAGGTTTTTGATCGCCTGGCGGATCAGGGTGTTGTCGGCCAACGTGGGCGGCACGTCGGGGGGGAGGCTGGCGGTAAGTCTGATTCCTTGATCGACCGCGCGCGCGCCGAGGTCGTCGACGACGGCCTGGACGACGCCCGGCAGCCAACAACGTTCGATCTCGATCCCCACTCCGGCCTCGATCTTGCCGATGTCCAACAGATCGTCGATCAGGGAGGTCATTTGTTCGATGCCGTTGACGATTTTGTTGATAAAACCATCTTGTTTATCGTTTAGTTCGCCGACCATCGGGATCATTGTGGTATAGCCGCGCATATAGGTCAATGGCGAGCGCAGGTCGTGTGAGACGGTGTTGACAAAGTCCGATTTCATTTGATCGAGTTCTTTGAGATAAGTGATGTCGCGTAGGGTGATCACGCGCCCGCCGCCGGTGAGCGACGAGACGCTGGCCGAAAAGGTGCGCCCGTCTGGGGCGTGGATTTCATCGACCAACGCGCTTTCGGCTTCCATTGAGCGGGTCAAGAGCGAGAGCAGCGACTCGTCGGCGATGGCTTGCTCGGCGGGTAGGCCAAATACTTCCTGGTCGATGATGCCATAGGTTCGTTTGGCCGCCGGATTGGACAACAAGATGCGCTGCTGTGCGTCGACGACGATGACCACGTCGTTGGTGCTGTTGAGGATTGCTTTGAGGCGGCCGCGTTCTTCTTGTACGTCTTCGAACAGTTGCGCGTTTGCCGCGACCACGGCGGCCTGTCCGGCCAGGGTGTACAAAAATCGCAGGTCCGACTCGTCAAAGGTGCGCGCTTGTTCATAGCCCACCCACAGCACGCCGGTGACGCGATCTTGGAGGCGCAGGGGCAGGCCGATGGCCGCGCGAATGCCCGCGCGCAGCAGGTCTTGAAGCGAGGTCGTCGTCGAGCGGCAGAGTTCTTGGATGATCAATTCTTTGTTGCGCTTGGCGACCACTTCGATGGCTTGATCGAGGCGCTCCATAGCCTCGATGGCTTCCGCTTCGCCGCTGCCGATCGATTTGTCGGGCAGGTCGAGGCTATTGAGCAAGACGATGCGCGCCGCTTTGCCGTTGGTGCCTTGCACGGCGCCGGCCAGGATCGGCGCCAGCGAAGGCGCCAACTCGATGTGGGTTGAGGACTGGCGGCTGACCTGGAGAATGAGGAACAGTTCATCCATCCGTTCACGGAGCCGCTGACGCATTTGTTCAAAGGAGCGCCCCAATTGCCCGACTTCGTCCTGACCGGCGACTGTGACCGGGATGTCGAGGTGGTTTTCGGCGATCTCGGTGGCGGCTTGCGACAGCATTTGCAGGGGGCGAGTCAGGCGCGCGGTAAAGATGGGTACGCTGATCGAGACGACAAGGCCGGCGATCAGAAACAGGATGAGCAGCGGCGAAGAGATTTTTGTGGCCTGGGTCAAGACGTTTTCATAAGGACGAATCACGACGATGCGCCACAGTACACCTTTGGTGCGCAGGACATAGACCAGCTGTCGTGTTTGGTTGGGGCCGTTGCGATCTTCATAGATCGTTGCAAAGGGGTCTTGGAGATCGTGGACGATCATTGGGTCGGGATTGACTTGCCAGGTTTCCAATATTTGGGCGATGTCGGGGTGGACGACGATTCTGTTGTGTTCGTCGATGAGAAAGCCAATGCCACGGTTGCTGCCCGTTTCGCCGGGCGGCTGCAAATTGTTGATCATGCTCTGTAGCTGGTAATTGTCTTCGATGTGTACGCGCCCGATCAGCGCGCCGGTGATCTCTTGTGGGGCGAGTGTGCTCTTGATCGGCACCAGGAAAGAGATGATTGGAATGTTTAGCATATCTTTGTGAACCTGGCTGATCTGGGGCGCGCCGTCGCGCAGGGTCAATTCGAGCAGGTAGCGCTCCTCGATGGTGAGATCGTAGCGCCCCTTGGGGTTGGGTACGACGGTGCGCGGGATTTGATCGACGTCGTCCTGGCTGATCAGGGCCAGTTGATTGAAAAAGGGCATCGTTTGCATGCCGCGTTTAAGCGCCGCTTCACGGACTTTGTATTCGGGGCTTTGCAGGTCGTCGTCCAGGGCAATGCCGCTGAGCAAAGACTGTCCGGTCCAGGTAAAAAAGGGCAGGCCGATGGAGACGTTGCTGGCAACGTGCCGCACTTGATCGATGGCTTGATCGGTGGCAATGCGCAACGATTGGGCCATCATTGCGTACAAAATGATCACCAGCGTGATCGATGAGGCGGGGAGAAAGACGAACAGGAATCGCAAGCTGATGCTGCGCGCATAGGGCGGCGTGCGCGTCGCTTCTTGGACGGCGCGTAGCTGTGGGAGTAGGGCATAGATCAGTTGCAAGACCAGGCCGGCGATGACGGCTTTGGCGAGGACGACCGGCAGGTTGGCGACGGCGACGGTGATGCTGTTGCTCACCGCCGACAAGGTCGATAGGTTGCGGTCGGTGTAGGCAAAGATCGAGAACACGCCGAGCAGCCAGGTGGTCATTCCGGCCCAGGGGATGGCGACAATGGGTTGTCGCAGCGCCTGCCCCAGCTTTCCACGGTAGTCCTGGTATAACAGCAACGAGGCAAGCAAACCAAAGATGCCGATCTCAAAGATGTGGAGGAGCCGGCTGGTGTCATACGCTCCGCTGACCCACCCGCTGGCCAATCCAACGAGGATTGCGCCGGCGGCGCCGAGTTGCGTCGCGGCGATGGCGATGGGGACAAAGGCAAAGAGGGCGAGCATTTCTCGCCCCGGTGCAAGCCCGGTGGACATCCGGTTGCCCGGCCATTCCAGCGTAAAGGTGTTGGCCAGCAAAATACCCAGCACAAACCAGGCGATCAGCCACAGCAGTTTATAGCTCCACGTTCCCTGAAATTCGCGGCGGCGGCGGTAATAGGTGGCGACGATGCGGACGGCGAGGGCTAGAAACAGGATGGTGTAAATTGCCAGCGCGATATAACCCAACTGGCGTTGCGGCCACTCGAAAAATATGTTACCAATTCCCCATTCGCCTAGCCATTGAAAGCGCATTTTTGAGATTCAGGCTTTATCGTGGTGGGGATCAACCCCCCGGATCAACAAAATGATTGCCAGACTTGGATGAACACAATCTGGCCTCAGTATACACGTAAACCATAGGAGCGTCAAGGGAATCCCACGGCGGGGGATTCCGCCGCCGCGTCCAATCCGCAGCCTCGGAATCCCTATTCCGAGGCCTGTTTTCGCTTCGCCCCAAAAGTGAAATGGGTGTGTTTCAAATGACTTGGCGTCCGTGGCATGGCCCCGCGCGGGCGACGCCGGCGGCAAGAACGCCACCCAAACCATTTGAAACATACCCAGGTGAAATACATCACCGCGGCCGGGTGTCCTGGACAGATCGACGGCACTGGTGTACAATGACGGGACAGAGACCTGGGAGGGTATTGTGATGGTGGAGAATGTGGTTTATCCATTGACGTTTGAACCTGTTTTTCGGGATTATATCTGGGGCGGGCGCACGTTGGAGACGCATTTTGGGCGTAAACTGCCGCCGGGCATTGTCGCCGAGAGTTGGGATATTTCGGGGCATCCGTCGTCGTCGACCAGGGTGGAGGACGGCGCGTTGGCCGGGTTGACTTTGCCGGAGGTGCAGGCGCGGTGGGGGACCAGACTGGTTGGCGTGCGGTCGCGCTGGGCCACCGACCGGGGCAAATTTCCCCTGCTGGTCAAACTGCTCGACGCCAACCGCCCGTTGTCGGTGCAGGTACACCCGCCGGACGAGTACGCGCTGCTTCACGAGAATGGCGAATTGGGTAAAACAGAGATGTGGTATGTGCTCTATGCCCGGCCGGACGCCAGGCTGGTTTATGGTCTGTCGCGCCCGGTCGATGCGGGCGAGTTTCGTGCCGCGTTGAAGGACGGCACACTGGGCGATCTGTTGCATTATTTGCCGATCAAAGAGGGTGACGCGATCTTGGTGCCCACCGGCGCGTTGCACGCGCTGCTTCAAGGCGCCGTGGTGGCCGAAATCCAGCAAAACTCGGACGCCACCTATCGCGTGTACGATTGGGGACGCCTGGGCGTCGACGGCAAGCCACGCCCGCTGCACATCGACAAGGCGTTGGCGGTGATCGATTTTCAGATGGTGCGTCCCACCGCCTACCGGCCAGTAGTGGTGGAAAAAACCGATGGGGTCTATCGCGCCGAGATCAGCCGTTGTGATTATTTTGTCGTCCAAGAGGTGCGATTGGCGGCCGGGGCAACCTGGCATGGTGCGTGCGATGGGGGCACGTTTGAGATTTGGGGCTGTGTCAAGGGGACGGCCGATGTGCAGTGGGCGGGCGGGCCGGTTGTTTTGCCGGCGGTCAAGTTTTGCTTGTTGCCGGCGGCTTTGGGCGCGTTTGCCATTCACGCCGATCAACCATCGACGCTGCTGCGCGCGTATGCGCCGGCCGGGTGACGCTGCCGGCGGCAGCAGTCGTTTTATACCTGGATCGTTTTCCAGCGACCGCGCAGGTAAAGCATACACATTACCAGGGCGCGCATTCCCCAATCGACGACTGTGGCCAGCCAGAGGCCGCGCAGCCCGCCGTCCAGAACCAGGGCAAAGAGGTAGCTGATCGGCACGCGGAAGAAAAAAGTGCCGATCAGGGTCACGATCATTGGGGTGCGGGTGTCGCCGGCGCCGCGCAGACAGCCGCCCAAGACCATCAATGACCCCAGTCCAAACAACTCTAGGGCCGAAATGCGCACCACGGTGATCGCCAGCCCGGCCATTTCGGCGTTTTGGATCCCAAACGCGCGCACGATCAGCGGCGCAAAGGCGACAAAACATCCGCCCAACACGGCCATTGTCCCGTTGGTGAGCACCAACGTTCGCCGGATGCCCTGCTCGGCGATGTCTGGCTTGTTTGCGCCAAGCGCCTGTCCGACCAACGCCGCTGCGGCGACGGCCATGCCCCAACCGGGCATAAAGCCCAGTGATTCGATGCGCAGGGCGACCTGGTGCGCGGCCACGGCGACCGTGCCCAATTCGCCCAGGATGCGGGTATAGAGCATAAAACCCAGGCGCGAGATCACCGTTTCGCCAATGTTGGGCAGCGAGATGCGCAAAATGCGCCACACCAATCCCCAATTCCAGCACGTCAGGTGGGCCCATTTCAAATTGATTTGCGTCTTGCTTGAAAAGAGCATTGTCAGCGCCAACGCCCCGCCGAACGCTCGCGCCAGGCTGGTCGAGATCGCTGCGCCGGTGAGGCCCAGACTCGGGATCGGCCCCAGGCCAAAGATGAGCGCGTAGGCGCTGACTATTTTGACGCCGTTCATCGCGCCGGAGGTGAGCATTGGGCGTTGTGTGTCGCCAGTGGCGCGCAAGATGCTGTTGGCGATGGTCAGCAAAAAGCTGACCGGCGACGCGGCGAGGATGATCCGCATATAGATCGCGCCTTGTTCGACCACGGCGGGTTCGGCGCCCATCAGTACCAGGAATTCGCGGGCGATGGGGATAAAGAGGGTCATCAACAACGCCGCGATGATGATGGTCAGCAGGAGCGATTGCCCGGCGACCTCGCGCGCTTGCTCAAAGTCCTTTTGTCCCCAAAAGCGGGCCACCATCGCCGAGGCGCTGACGGCCATCGCTTGAAACAGGCCGTCGGCGGCCCACATTAACGCGCCGCTCAGGCCAACGGCGGCGAGGGCAATCGGGTCATCCATCCAACCGAGCAGGATCGTGTCGGCAAAATAGACCAGGGTCGAGAGCACGCTTTCGACCACAGAGGGCAGCGCCAGTTTGACGATCGTGCGGTTGAGATGACCGAGGGTCAGGTCGATGGTTTGTGGTCGTTTGGCGGCGGTGGTCAAGGTCATTTCCTGTGTCTATTGAAAAATTGGTTGGCGTTACGGGGCGTCTTGGAATTTGTACGCCGTTTTTGCCAGGCGATACGCGCAGTCGAGGATCATTTCGCCTGCGTCTTGCATATCGACCACGCCGCGCACAACCAGGCCGGCGATCCAGTTGGCGTCGACGCGGCGCGAGAGGTCGTGCCGCGCCGGGATCGAAGGAAAGGCGCGGGTGTCGTCGTTGAACCCGACCGTGTTGTACAGCCCGGCGGTTTCGCAGATTTGTTGGCGATAGCGGCTCATTCCGTTCAGGCTGTCGTGGAACCACCACGCCGGGCCGAGTTTCAGCGCCGGATAGTGCCCGGCCAGCGGGGCCAGCTCGCGCGCATAGGTCGTCTCGTCGAGGGTAAAGAGGATCAGTGTCAGGCGCGGGTCGTTGCCGTATTTGTTGAGCAGGGGGCGCAGGTTGCGCGTAAACTCGCTGCGCACGGGGATATCGCAGCCCTTGTCGCGGCCAAAGCGATCGACGATGAACTGATTGTGGTTGCGCCAGGAGCCGGAATGGAACTGCATCACCAGTCCGTCGTCGATGCTCATACGCGCGCTTTCCATCAACATGTGTGCGGTAAAGCGCGTTTCGTCCTCTGGCGTGGCCTGGCCCTTGAGCGCGCGCGCCAAGATGGCCTCCGCTTCGGCGCTGTCTAGTTCTTGGGTGAACGGGGTCAGCGCGGCGTGGTCGGCGGCGTGCGCGCCCATTTCGATAAAGAACTGCCGGCGCTGCTCTAGCGCGCGGACAAAGGCCCGGTACGAGGTCACGTCGATGCCCGAAACGGCGCTCAAGCGGTCGATATTGTCTCGCCAGCCGGCGGTGAGCAAGTTGATCACCGCGTCGGGGCGAAAGGTGGGGGCAATGTGTCCCGGCCAGCCGCAAGTTTTGATCTGCCGGTGAAATTCGAGGGTGTCGGTGGCGGCGTCGGTGGTACACATGACCTCGATCTTGAATCGCTCGAACAACCGGCGCGGGCGGAACTCGGGCGCGGCAAGCCGGGCCGCGATCTGGTCATAGATCGCCTGTGCGCTGTCGCCGTCCAGTTTGTCGGTGACGCCAAAAACGTCGTGCAGTTCGTGGGTGAGCCACATTCCGCTGGGCGTGCCGCGAAAGAGGTAAAAGTGGTCGGCGAAACGCTGCCAGATTTTGCGGTGATCTTGCTCGACCGGGCCGCCGTCGGCGCGGGGGATGCCCAGGTCTTCCAGCGGGACGCCTTGCGAGTAGAGCATGCGAAAGACGTAATGATCGGGGATGATCAACAACTCGGCGGGTGTGCCCAAGCTGGCATTTTCGTCTGCAAACAAGCGCGGATCGACGTGGCCGTGTGGGCTGACGATGGGCAGCCGGGCGACCGATTCGTATAATTCGAGCGCGATTTTGCGCTGGTTGGGGTCGGGGTCGAAATAGCGATCGTGGGGCATAAAGATTTTGCTCATTGCACATTCCTCCAAGTTGCCGCTTTGCCCGTTGCACGGGAAAACGGGAGGTGGGTGTGGGTTGGATGCCGGTCAAGGGCGGGGCGAGTATAGCATTGTTTAGAGGCACAAGCAAGTCGATCGGTTTGAATGAATTGGGCCGAGAATAACGTGTGTAATAATTTTACCACTGGACGATGTTTTTTCGGGGTTATTCTTTTATTTTCTCCCACCAGACCTGTCAAAATGGGGCGTCAGACGCATTATCTTCCCACCGATCCTGGTCGCGTGGGAAAAGAGTATTGACAAGCAGAATGAAATATAGTATACTGTGTATTCGCGTCTTGTTTATCCATAAACCCAATTGCAGCGACGCATTGCGCTAATTGGGTTTTTTCTGTGTGTTGGAAGGGAGCAGTGAATGGGCTTCAAGTCGTATGCGCGAATCCAAGATGTGCAACCGATGCCAAGTCTGATAGAAGTTCAGTTGCAGTCCTTTGAGCGGTTTCTCCAGTTTGGTTTGCCAGAACTTTTTGACGAGATAACGCCCATCCAAAGCTTTAATAAAAATCTGGAACTGCATTTTCCCGGCACACGAAACCGGGACCTGTGCGACAAGTTTGAGCTTGGTTTCTATTTTGGCGATCCCAAGTACGACGTGGACGAGTGTATTGAGCGTGACATTACTTTTTCACAGCCTTTGTATGTCAAGACATTGTTGTATGATAAAGAACGCGATCAGGCGGTGGTGCGCGAGATATTTTTCGGTGATTTCCCGGTGATGACCGGGCAGGGCACGTTTATTATCAACGGCACCGAGCGCGTGGTGGTCAGCCAGTTGATTCGATCCCCCGGTGTGTATTTTGATCTAGAGCAGGACCGGGCCACCGGGCGACAGTTGGCTCAAGCCAAGTTGATCCCCGATCGCGGCGCCTGGATGGAGTTTGAAACGCGCAAGAGTGATTATATTACGATCAAGTTCAATCGCAAACGGACGGTGCCGGTGACGATCTTTATGCGCGCGTTGGCCTCGCTGAAAGCGGAGGATTTCCGCTCGTATTTTCAGGACGCCGCCATGCTTGCCTTGTTTGGCGAACACAGCGACTTTTTCTCGGTTCTCAATGACGGCAGCGACGAAGAGTTGTTTGAACTCTTTGGCGAGTCGGACACGCATCCAGAACACCAGTACATTGCCGCGACGATCAAGCAAGAGCCGGACTGGGATTTGAGCAGCCGCACGGTGGCCGAGGAGGCGGCGCTTGATTTTTACAAGCGGATGCGCCCCGGCGATCCGTTGACGATGGATAACGCTAAATCATTTTTAATTTCGCAAATCTTTGATATGCGACGTTATGACCTGGAGCGCGTTGGTCGTTACAAATTGAACCAGAATATGGGGCAGGCCGTGTCGCTGCACACGCGCATTGTGACCAAGCGAGACCTGGTGGCGTTGATCGATCACATGATTCGGTTGAACAATGGGTTGGAAGACCCGGACGACATCGATCACCTGGGCAACCGTCGCGTCAAGACCGTTGGCGAGTTGATTCAGCAAAAATTGCGCGTTGGCTTGCGGCGTATGGAACGTGTCGTGCGCGAGCGGATGAGTATTCGGGAATCCGAAGACATGACTCCTGTCGATCTGATCAACATTCGCCCGGTGGTGGCGTCGATCCGTGAATTTTTCGGTTCTAGCCAGCTGTCGCAGTTTATGGAGCAGACTAATCCGCTCAGCGAGTTGACCCACAAGCGCACGCTCAGCGCGTTGGGGCCGGGCGGCCTGCGCCGGGAGCGCGCCGGTTTTGACGTGCGCGACGTACACCACTCGCACTATGGCCGTATTTGCCCCATCGAGACGCCCGAAGGGCCCAACATTGGTTTGATCGGTCGTTTAGCCAACTTTGCACGGGTGAACGAGTATGGGTTTGTCGAGACGCCGTACCGCAAGGTTGTCCGTTTTGTCGAGCCGGTTGTTGAGCAGATGCTTGGTCATACTTTGCGCAAGCAGGTGGTCGATTCAAGTGGTCAGGTGGTTGCTCAGGCCGGCGTCGAGATCGACGAGCCGTTGGCGCAGCGCATTGCCGCGCTGGGGCTTGAAGAACGTGTGGCGGTGCTGCCGACGGTGACGAACGAGACCGAGTATCTTTCTGCCGATACAGAAGACCGCTACCGGATTGCTCAGGCCAACGCGCCGTTGGATGAGAATGGGCATTTTACCAGCACGCGGATTTCGGTGCGCTATAACCAAAAGTTTGCCACCGAAACGCCGGACCGCGTCGACTATATGGATGTCTCTCCCAAGCAGATCGTGGGCGTGTCGGCGGCGCTGATCCCATTTCTCGAACATGACGATGCAAACCGCGCCTTGATGGGTTCTAATATGCAGCGTCAGGCCGTTCCGCTGCTGCATTCACAGTCGCCGATGGTTGGCACCGGCGTCGAACTCCAGGCGGCTCGAGATTCGGGGTATGTCATTTTGAGCGATGTGGATGGCGAAGTCGTTTCCGTGCAGGGCGATCAGATCAGGGTGGTTAGCGATGAGGGCGAGCGCGTCTATGATTTGCATCGTTTCCGCCGTTCAAACCAAAGCACCTGCCTCGATCAGCGCCCCGTCGTGCAGACGGGCGATGTGGTACACAAGGGTGATGTGCTGGCCGACTCGTTGTCCACGCAAAAAGGCCGGCTGGCGCTGGGGCAAAATGTGTTGTGCGCTTTTATCAGTTGGGAAGGCGCCAATTATGAGGATGCGATCATTATCAGCGAGGATTTGGTCCGCGACGACAGCTTTACCTCGGTGCATATCGAGAAACACGAGATCGAATCACGCGAGACCAAGTTGGGGCCAGAAGAGATCACGCGGGACATTCCCAACGTTGGCGAAGATGTGCTGCGCGACCTCGACGAAAATGGGATCATTCGCGTGGGCGCAGAGGTGGGGCCGAGCGATATTTTGGTGGGCAAGATCACGCCCAAGGGTGAAAAGGAATTGACGCCCGAAGAAAAACTGCTCCGCGCGATCTTTGGCGAAAAGGCGCGCGAGGTCAAAGACTCGTCTTTGCGCTTGCCGCACGGCGAGCATGGCCGGGTGGTCGATGTGATCACTTTTGATCGTGAGGAACACCGCGACTTGCCCGCCGGTGTCAACCGCCTGGTGCGCGTCGGCGTGGCGCAGCGGCGCAAATTGACCGAGGGCGACAAGATGGCCGGCCGGCACGGCAACAAAGGGGTCATTTCGTCGGTGGTGCCGATCGAGGATATGCCGTTTTTGCAGGACGGTACGCCGATTCAGATCATCCTCAACCCGCTGGGTGTGCCCGGCCGGATGAATATTGGCCAGATTTTGGAAACGCACCTGGGCTGGGCGGCGTATCGCCTGGGTTTTGACGCGATTACGCCGGTCTTTGACGGCGCGCGTGAGCACGAGATCGCCGCCGAATTGGCGCGCGCCTGGCTGATCGATCGCGCCTGGGACGAGCTTACCTCCCGCACCTGGGCCTGGATTGTCGAAAACGAGATCGACGCCGAGGTGTTTGAAGACGACTATGAGGCGCGTTTGGAATACCTGATGGAGTGGTTTGACGAGATTGGCTGCGATTACGACGGCGAAAAGCTGGCTCTGGATCAGGTATACGCGCGGCGCATTGTGCTCAGTGAGTGGCTGCGGGAACAGGGGTTGGATCCCGCCGAGTTGTTGTGGTTTGAAGACGATCAACGCTCTCGCAATGGGGTAGAACAGTATGACAGCCGGGTGATCGATGTGTGTCTGCGGTTGTGGTTGGAGAGTATTGGTGAGCAACCGTCTGCGCTCGAAGGTGAAGCGTTGCTCGATTACGCGAACCAGGTATTTTTGCAGACCGGGCATTCGCCGCCGATCACGGGTAAAATGAAGCTGTACAATGGCAAGACCGGCGAGCCGTTCGATCAGCCGGTCACGGTGGGGATCATTCATATGATGAAATTGGCGCACCTGGTTGAGGACAAGGTCCACGCGCGTTCGACCGGGCCTTATTCGTTGGTGACGCAGCAGCCGTTGGGCGGCAAAGCGCAGTTTGGCGGCCAGCGTTTCGGCGAGATGGAGGTCTGGGCGCTGGAAGCCTACGGCGCAGCTTATACCTTGCAAGAGATGCTCACGATCAAGTCGGACGACACGGTGGGGCGAGTCAAGGCGTATGAGGCGATCGTCAAGGGTGAGCCGGTCAATGAGGCCGGTGTGCCGGCGTCGTTCCGCGTTTTGGTCAAAGAGCTGCAAAGTTTGGGTTTGTCCGTCGAGGCCGTCGGCGCCAATGGCGAGGTGATCCATTTTGGCAAGGATGAGCACCAGGAGCGCGTGCCCAGGTTGAGCATGGGGTTGCAGCTCTTGGGCGGCAGTTTTCGGAACCTGGGTCCAAGACCGTAATCCGGCCCGGGGAAAACGCAATTTGACAACATTGTGATTTTGGACTATAATGCTCGTTCGTGCTGGGAGTGGCTTGGCCAGCTCAAGATTCGAGAATCTTAAAGGTGGGGCCGCCTTGGAGTTTCGGCGGCCTCATGTTATGCAAACTAGAGGGAGGCCGTCTTGCCTACAATCAACCAGTTGATTCGCAAGGGACGAAAGCCAAAGCCGAAGAGAAGCAAGTCTCCGGCGATGCTGTATACATATAACGCGCTGAATGGAAAACGTTCGCGCCGTAAGGGTGGCGCGCCGCAAAAGCGTGGCGTTTGTACCCAGGTACGCACACAGCCGCCCAAAAAGCCCAATTCGGCGCTGCGCAAGATTGCGCGCGTTCGTTTGACGAACCATATCGAAGTGACGGCTTATATTCCGGGCGAAGGGCACCGTTTGCAAGAGCACTCGGTGGTGTTGGTGCGCGGCGGCAGGGTCAAGGATTTGCCCGGTGTGCGTTACCACATTGTGCGCGGCGCGCTGGACTCTGGCGGTGTTGAAGGCCGGATGCAGCAGCGTTCCAAGTATGGGACGCGCCGCCCCCGGTAGGAATTGGTTGTGACAGGCGCTCGTCGAGCAGGTAAGGCGAGGTTGACTTTGACTCGGCCTGGGTCAGGTTGGGAAGGAATGGATTATGCCAAGACGATATCGTCCCGCAAAGCGCCGGATTGAGCCGGATCTCAAGTACAACAGCGAGCACATTTCAATGTGCATCAATCGCGTGATGCTGCGCGGCAAAAAGAGTGTGGCCCGTTCGATTGTCTATGGTGCGTTGGACATTATTGCCGAACGGACGAAACGCAATCCACTCGATGTGTTTGAGCAAGGACTCAAGAATGCGACCCCGTTGATCGAGGTCAAGCCACGGCGCGTTGGCGGCGCGACATACCAGATTCCGGTCGAGATTTCGCCGGAACGCCGCACCGCTTTGGCGCTGCGCTGGCTGATCGGCACGTCGCGGAGCCGTTCGGGCAAGAGTATGGCCGAAAAGTTGGCCAGTGAATTGATGGATGCGGCAAACAATATCGGCGCTTCGGTGAAGCGTCGTGAGGACACGCACCGGATGGCCGAAGCAAATAAAGCCTATGCCCATTACCGATGGTAGGTTGGGCAAGGCTCTTTTTATTGGCTCAAAGCGGCCATTTGGGCCACCTGTTGGCCGAGTTTGTGACGTAATTTGAATGGACCAGTTGTTTAACATCAATCTTTAATATCCCCACAATTTCCAGGTTTTTCGGGCGGGGTGGTCAGTACGTGGCTCCTACTGGGTCGTTGCGTTGGGTCTCTGTGACCCCAAAATGTCTGGCTGCCGAGTCCCCCGATTTTCTGGCTGTGGAGCCGTCCAATGCCTCAAGATACCACTTTAGACAAGATTAGAAATATCGGCATCATTGCGCATATTGATGCTGGCAAGACGACGACCACCGAGCGCGTGCTTTTTTATACCGGGCGTACCGCGCGGATGGGCAACGTGGATGACGGCACCACAGTGACCGACTGGATGGATCAAGAGCGAGAGCGCGGGATCACGATTCAGTCCGCAGCGGTGACGTGTTTTTGGCATGGTCATCAGATTAACATCATAGATACGCCGGGACATATTGACTTTACGGCCGAGGTACAGCGTTCACTGCGCGTGCTGGATGGCGGCGTCGTGATTTTCGATGGCGTGGCGGGGGTTCAGCCTCAATCGGAGACGGTTTGGCGTCAGGCGAACCGGTATTCGGTGCCGCGCATTTGCTATATCAACAAGATGGACCGCACCGGCGCCGATTTGGAGCGCGCTATGGCGATGATTGCCGAGCGTCTGGCGGCGAGTCCCGTCGCTATTCAGATGCCGTTGGGCAGTGAAAGCTCGTTTGCGGGAATGATTGATTTGCTGCAAATGCAGAGCATCACTTATGCCGATGAGGCGGGCCGCGAACAGGTTTGCGGGCCGATCCCGGAGCGGTGGCAGGATGAAGCGGTGCGGCGTCGAGACGAGATGCTGGAAGCGTTGGCCGAGATCGACGATCACATTGCCGAACAGTATCTGGAAGGCCAAGAGATCGAGGTTGACGAGTTAAAGCGCGTGCTGCGCCAGGCGACGATCGACAATTTGTTGGTGCCGGTGCTGTGTGGCACTTCGTTGCACAACAAGGGGGTGCAGCCGCTGCTCGACGCGATCGTCGATTATCTTCCTTCACCGCTCGATGTTCCGGCGATGCAGGGCGAGCATCCGCGAACGCAGCAGGCGATTGCCTGCCCGCCGGATGCGCAAGCGCCATTGTCGGCCTTGATTTTCAAGGTGCAGACCGACCCATATATGGGGCGGCTGGCTTATTTCCGGGTTTATTCCGGGATCGTCAGGGCCGGGGCGACGGTTTACAATCCCAGCACGGGGAAAAAGGAGCGCATTGGGCGGCTGGTTCGGATGTACGCCGATCGACGCGAGGATGTGCCCGAGATTCATGCCGGCGATATTGGCGCCGTACTGGGATTAAAGTTCTCGTTTACCGGCGATACATTGTGCCCCCAGGGCCACCAGGTCGTGCTCGAGTCGATCTCGTTTCCAGACCCGGTGATCTCGGTCGCTATTGAGCCGCGAACCGACGCCGATCAGGCCAAGTTGAACACGGCGCTCGAACGGCTGGCCGAGGAAGACCCGACTTTTCAGGTCAAGAATGACGAGAATACCGGGCAGACCTTGATTTGGGGTATGGGCGAATTGCACCTCGAAGTGTTGGTTGACCGGATGTTCCGCGAGTTCAAGGTCAGGGCCAGTGTCAGCAAGCCGCGCGTGGCGTACCGGGAGACGATCACCGGGCAGACGCGCAGCGAGGGCAAGTTTATCCGCCAGTCCGGCGGCCGGGGACAGTACGGGCACGTGGTGTTGCAGGTTGAGCCGAATGGGTGCGGGCAAGGGTTCGAGTTTGACGTGCAGGTGTCCGGCGCAGTGATTCCGCGCGAGTACCATCGCGCAATTGAGCAGGGGATTCGTGAGGCGCTAGAGAGCGGGCCGTTGGCCGGGTATCCATTGATCGACATCAAGGCCACATTGGTCGGCGGTTCTTATCACGAGGTGGATTCTTCGACGATTGCTTTTCATATCGCGGCCTCGATGGCGCTGAAAAGCGGCGTGCAGGACGCGGCGCCGGTGTTGCTCGAACCGGTGATGAAGGTCGAAGTGGTGATGCCCGAAACGTATGTCGGCGATGTGTTGGGCGATTTGAACGCCCGAAGCGCGCGTGTGTTGGGGCTGGACACGATCATTGGCGGGCGGACGTTGGATGCGATGGTGCCGCTGGCCGAGATGTTTGGGTATGCCACCGCGTTGCGTTCGGTGACGCAAGGGCGGGGTACGTTTACGATGGAGTTCGATCATTACGAACCGGTGCCCAAAGACGCGGCCGAGCGCATTATTTTAGGTTACTATCGGTGACGTTTATGATGGTGTTGGTGATTTTTTACGACGGACTTGAAATTTGCTTCAGAGTTACGGAGGATGATGATGGGTAAAGAAAAGTTTGTACGCGACAAGCCACACGTCAATGTGGGGACGATT
>CAYZYE010000053.1:0-20433 GCA_964481205.1 uncultured Anaerolineae bacterium
GAAAACGAACGTCGAAATACCTCCGTGAATCTCTGTGCCTTCTCCGTGTATCTCGCTGTAACTGTGTAAAAGTGTCCGGTAGTAAAGTTTCCAATGGGCAAGTGGCATAGTGCATTTGTCGTTTGTGGCGGCGAATTTATCACCTGCGTTGGGCCGAGAAAATGCCGTTTTTAGGACCAAGTCACGGCCAAAGCACTGTTTTTTCAGCCGTGCCCTCGTTCTCGAAAAGCCAGTCGCCCCAAAC
The DNA here is from genome assembly GCA_964481205.1 of uncultured Anaerolineae bacterium. Taxonomy (GTDB): domain Bacteria; phylum Chloroflexota; class Anaerolineae; order JAFGEY01; family JAFGEY01; genus CAYRXM01. The sequence goes on from CAYZYE010000053.1 coordinate 245, forward strand.
TATAAACACACCAAGCGGCACGCGGCACGCCCATTTGATTTTATGCAAAGTTGTGCTATAATGACTACAGAGTTTGAGGCGCCGGCAAAGGCACAGACAAAGGAGAGAAGAAATGCAAGAGCGAATCGATAGCTTTTTGAAATATCTCCAAACAGAAAAGCAATATTCGGTCAACACAACCTCTGCTTATCGAAACGACCTGGCGCAATTCTTAAACTTTGTCCAAGTAACCAGCTGGGAGCAAATCGAACACAATATATTGGTTAACTATGTAGAATACCTCAAAGGACACCAGTACGCATCTTCGACCGTGGCGCGCAAAGTCGCCGCCGTCAAGTCCTTTTTCCACTTTATGGTTGACACCGGCCTCTTGCAAGACGACCCCACGGCCACCCTGGATTCTCCCAAAGTCAAAAAGCGGATGCCCAAAATCCTCTCCCCTCAAGAAATCGAATCGCTCTTGAACGAACCGACACAGCTTTCAAACCCCAAATCGTTGCGAGACAAGGCCTTTCTCGAACTGCTATACGCCAGCGGAATGCGGGTCAGCGAATTGGTCTCGTTGAGCGTCCAAGATGTAGACCTGGAGCACGATGCGATCTATTGCGCCAGCAAATCCAATCAAAATCGCAAACTGCCCCTCTCAGACCGGGTCAAGCACGCCTTGATCCTGTACCTTGAAAAAGGGCGGCCTGTGCTCACGCGGAACAACGAGGAAAACGCCTTATTTCTGAACCATCGCGGGCGCCGGCTGACGCGCCAGGGACTATGGCTGATCATCAAAAACCACGTCAAAGCCGTTGGGTTGGAAACCGATGTGACGCCCCACACATTACGGCACTCTTTTGCCACCCACATGCTGCGCGAAGGAACGGATTTGCAGACCATCCAAAAATGGTTGGGGCATGCCAACATTTCGACCACACAGATATACACCCAGATGAACCAGGCCGAGGAAGACAAAGCGCACGCTGGTGTCAACTAGCGCCACAGCAATCCCCGTTAGGCTTTTCCAGTTTTCAAAAGGGTGTGTTTCATTTGCTTTGTAGCATCGGCGATCGTGGCCGTTCTGGCATGTGCCACCCGGCCATGAGCCGCCCACAAGGGGCGATGCCACGGACGCCCAAAACATTTTGCCCAATTTTCAAAATGTCCCAAAACTTGCAAGCACTGAAGCCTGTTGCCAGGAGAACCAGTTGGCTTGACCCGCGCCGGGCGCGGGTTTTGCTTTTTTGCCAGCATTAAGGTACAATCTTGAACTTGAAAGGACGTGCAATATGAACATAGAATACTCGTTACCAACCAAACAACACTTTCAAGAAGCAGCAAATTATATCCTTGCGCAAACACAATACCGTCCTCAAATCGGCATCATCCTCGGTTCGGGCATAAACCAGCTGGCCGACGCGGTCGAACAAACCGACACGATCCCCTATACGGACATTCCACATTTTGTTTCTTCAACGGTTCAAGGACACGCCGGACGCCTGGTGGCCGGCGTTTTGGAAAACCACAACGTGCTGGTGATGCAAGGGCGAATCCATTACTATGAAGGCTATAGCATGCAGCAAGTCACGCTGCCGATCCGGGTGATGCACCTGTTGGGAATCGAAACCCTGATCGTCACCAACGCCGCCGGAGGCATTGCCCCTCACCTGCAAGCCGGCGAGCTGATGCTCATCACCGATCACCTCAACCTGATCGGAATGGCCGGGCTGAACCCGCTCATCGGCCCAAACGACCCCGACCTGGGGCCGCGCTTTCCCGACATGTCCCAGGTTTACGACCCGGAACTGTGCCAACTCGCCCGCCAGGTGGCCCGCGCCGAGCAAATTCCCCTGCAAGAAGGCGTATACATTTGTCTGGCCGGCCCCTCTTTTGAAACGCCGGCCGACATTCGATTTTTGCGCGCCATTGGCGCCGACGCCGTGGGCATGTCCACCGTGCCAGAAGTCACCGTCGCCCGGCATATGGGAATGCGAGTCCTGGGCATATCGGGCATCAGCAACATAGCCCTGACCGAGGTCACACAACAACAAACATCAACACATCAACAAGTACTGGAAACCGGGCGCATCATTGTTCCACGGTTGACAACGCTGATCCGAGGTGTGCTAGAGCAAATATGAGACTGATCGTCCGCTTAATCGCCAACTATGCGCTTTGGATTTACATCTTGTGCGGGATGGGGATCGCCGCCTATCTACGCGCAGCCTGGCAGGCGCGCCGAGAAGGGATGTATGAAATCTTTTCTCTCGAACAAGCCAACGCCGCCAAGCGCGTCTACCGCGCCTCCTGGATGATCCTGGTTCTGCTGCTCATCGTGATCGGCGTATATGCGCTGTCCAACTATATCGAACTGCCGCCGCCCCAGGCGCCCACCGGCGAAACGCCCACCCCCGCCGCCGGTGAAACCACGACGCCCAAACCAACACCCTCCCCCACCGCCCACCAGCCGGCGCCCACGCTCGAGCCAACGGCAACCCGCCGCCCCAGGGCAACGACGATCGTGATCCCAACGACAGCCGTTCAGGGCACGCCAATCCGTCCGCCGCCGCCGGCGCAATGCCCCCACGCCAACGTCCAAGTCACCGTCCCCGGCCGGAATCAGGTGATCGACGCCGGCGTCCAGGTCCAAGGAAGCGCCCAAAAAGAAAACTTTGATCGCTACGAGTTCAAATTCCAAAACCGGGACATTCAAGACGAGTGGCACTGGGTCGAGACCTTTACCGTACCCGTTGAAAATGGAGACCTGGGGTTTTGGCAAACGGCGCACCTGCCGGGCGGAAACTATATATTCATGTTGATTGCCATCGACAAGATGGGCAACTCGCAAGAATGTACCGTCCCGGTAGTGATCGCGCATTAAGCGCAAAAACCCACCTGCCCCCAAACACAAAACTGGCGAAACAAAATGTTTCGCCAGTTCTAGATCGACGCTCCTGGTTAGATCACCACTTGGCCCTGCTCTTTGGTCGGCCCATCGACCGGCAAAACCACATAAAACGTACTGCCGGGCAACGCATCCTCGTCATGCCCGCTGCTCTCAACCCACACACGTCCGCCGTGCGCCTCGATAATCCCGCGCGCAATGGGCAACCCCAACCCCGGCCCGGCGCCCTTGAACTTGGTCTGCCCCGTAGAATGCAGATTCAGATCGCCAATGCGATAAAATTTTTCAAAAATCAAGTCATGATGCTCCGCGTCGATGCCAATGCCCGTGTCCTTGATCGCAATCTCGACCTGACTGGCTCCATGCACCAACCGGGCGCGGATGTAAATATGCCCGTGATCGGGCGTGAACTTGATGCTATTGATCACAATATTTCGCAGCGCCTGGTGCAACCGCGTGCCATCGGCGATAATGTCCGGCAGCGATTCCAGACCAGAAGTGGTCACAATCTGCCGGCGATCGTGAACGGCGTCGGCCAGACCGTTCAACACGCGCTCGATCACGCTTTGAATCGAGACCGGGATCGGGTGAATGCTAAACGCCTCCGTTTCAATCAAAGAGACATCCAACATTGCCTCGACAATACTGTGCAGCCTTTTGGCGCCCTTGGAAATGCCCTGCGTGGTCGATCTGATCACCGCCGGCGTCGCCTCCCCCGACCCGGCCATCTCGGCCAGCATATCCGTATAGCCCCGAATGTGCGTCAACGGCGTCTTGAGTTCATGCGAAGCAATGCTGATAAAGTCAGACTTGGTACGGTCGATAATCGCCAAACGCTCATTCGTCTCGGTCAGATCCTGGTTGAGCTGTGTGATCTCGGCATTGAGCCGCTTCAGATCATCAACCAGACGAGCGTTCTCCAGGGCAACCGCGGTTTGCCCGGACAATGTGCGCAACAAAGCGATGTCTTGCGAGGAATACGGCTCATTGGTCTTTTTTGCGCCCAAAATCAAAATACCCAGCAACTGATCCTGCGCGCGAATCGGCACATAGACCTCCATCTCGAGCCGGCTGAACCACGTCCGTTCCTGAGTTGAAAGCGTCCGAAATTGAGGGAGCAAATCCATATCATATTGCAGCAGCGGCATGCCCGTCTCAATCATATAGGCGATCGGCGGACTGTCCAGACTCATCACAATTGGCTCGACGTCCAGCGCCCCCATCCCCTTGATTGGGCGCAACCGGAGCTGCGGAATTTCCTCACAGACCAGCAACGCGCCGCGCTGAATTTCCATCGCCTCGCTGATGATACCGACCGCAACGGTAACAAGCACATTCAAGTCCAAAATATTGCTGATCCCTTGACTGTACTCGCGCAAGATACGCTCGCGATCGTACCCCTGCCCAAACAAGACACGATTCAACATCTTTTGCATCCACTGTCGCAACAGAGGGTACAAAATAGCCAACAGCAAAGCAATACCGACCATACTGACAATAATGTCCCGGTCCAGCGTGATAAACTGGGCAACATACTGCGCAAGATAAATGCTGCCCAAAAAAACCGAGGCCGTGACCAGCGTCAGCAAAAAATAACGCACCCCATGCCGGGTAATACCGGCCAAATCGGGGAGATGGTGCATCAGCAATGCGATGCTGGCCAATGCCGCGCCGCACCAGTGCAACATCGTACCGAGTTCATCATAGGGGAACTCGAGCAACGTGAACAGGCTGTCGCCCCCCAAAATCAACACCAGAATCAACATCCAATAACGCAGCCGGTTGCGGTGCAACGGGCGGCGCGTGCGACGATACGAATTCCAACTGACCCAATACGCCGCCCCGGCCAGCCCCACCCAGGCCAAAATCGCCAGCGAAGAAGCCAAATTGAGCGACGAAATCGCGCTCCACGCCGGCCACTCGACGGCGTACCAATCGAGCACTCCCATCGCCGCCAGAAACACGCCGCCAACGACGCCCCAGATCCAAACCCGCCTGGCCTCACGACGCAAAAACAAAATGGTCAGCATCCCCAAAAGCGCAGACAGAACGACAAGGCCATAAACCATCACCTGGTGGGCGATCGCGCGCCAATAATGGTCTACGACAGTCCAATCGGAAACGCCCCTGGCCAGCGCCCACAACATCGACGACAAAACGTACAACAATAAATAAACGCCAACGGCCTGACGCCTTCCTTTGCGAAAGATCGGAATGGCAAGCAACCCGTATCCCAGCACAACCGCTATCAGCCAAATCAACTGCCGATCGATGTTCATAGCTCCCCCGCGTACACCACACCCAAGTCGATGTCATCGAGGTTGAGTATAGCACATTTCCCCTCCCCTCGCCAATCCACCCCCTTTTTAGGCAATTCCAGAGAAATAATTGTCCCCGATTAGCATAGGTCTTGGAATAATGTTGGCATAAAATAAGCAAATCTATGGAATTGTCCAGGTTTTTCCAATCCGTTTCAAAAACAACCCCGGTCAACAAGCCCCAGTGCTGGCAAGTTTTGTGACATTCTAAAAACTGGAAAAGCCTTACCGGCGCACTCGAATGACAAAACCGTAATTCAACCGCAACCCAATATCATCGCACCGCCACCCAATCTATGGTAAAATACAATCACACACTTGAAACGGGGTGACAATTACCAATGGCTGACAAAGAGACTTTGCTCAAACTGCTGGACGAATACAATGCCGCCTTGACCCGGCTGCGCCAGACGGATCAAAAAGAACAGACCTTTGGCACACGGGCCATCGCACGCCAACTTGCATACCTGGAATACCGTGTCCTGCAACTAGAAACCCAACTCAGCATCATCGATCTCCAGGTTCACCGCCCATCACGCGGGCGATTCCAGACCGACAACGAACCCAACCTGCTAACGCGCCTCAACCCCTGGCACCCCAACTTTAGAATCTGGGCCTACGTATCGGCGATCGCAATCGTTATGCTCAGCGTGATCGTCTTTAACATCGTCACCGCCTTTTCGCCATTCTAAAAAACAACCGGAAAACAACCAACCGATCATCACCGGACCGGGGACGCCATCCCCGTTCTTTTTGTTTCAAAGGAACCCAACGTGAACAAACACCTGGCGACTCTATTGCTCTTATCCATCGTCATCTCGCTCGCCGCGCCGGCCGCACCCTGCACCGCCGCACAAAACGCGCCCGCGCAGTGGACCGTGCTCGTATACCTGGACGGCGACAACAACCTGGAACGCGAGGCGATCAATGACATGCTTGAAATGTCAACCATTGGCTCGAACGAGGCAATCAACATCATCGTCCAATTCGACCGCGCGCCCGGATACGATCACCGCTACGGCGACTGGACGGGCACACTCCGTTTTCGCGTCGGGCGCGGAATGACCCCCCAACCGGCCAACGCCATCCAAGACCTGGGCGAAGTCAACATGGGCGACCCGCAAACGCTGATCGACTTTGTCACCTGGGGAATGACAACCTTTCCCGCGCAGCGCGTCGCCCTGGTACTGTGGAACCACGGCGACGGCTGGCGCACGGCCAGCGCGGTCAAAAAAGGCCGTAAGGCCATCTGCTGGGACGACAGCAGCGGGCGCGACGCGCTCGACTCGGCCGAACTGCGCCGGGCGATGGACATCGTAACCCGCCACGGCGCAACGCCGCTCGACCTGGTGGCCTTTGATGCCTGCCTGATGGCCATGATCGAGATCGACGCCCAACTGCGCCCCTATGCCGGCGTTCGGGTCGCCTCCGAAGAGACCGAACCGGGCACCGGCTATCCATTCGACACAATCTTGGCCGACCTGCACGCCCATCCCGAATGGGACGGCGCCGCGCTGGGCACGGCCATCGTCGATCGCTACTATCAAGCCTACCACAGCGAAACGCAATCGGCCGTCAACCTGAGCGGCAGCGACTATCCGGCGTTGATCCAGGCCGTTGACCGGCTGGCGCAAACACTGCTCGATCACCAGGCAGACGAAATCGACGCGATCAAAGGCGCGCGCCGGGAGGTGCAACAGTTCCAGGCCAGCTATGTCGATCTGTACCACCTGGCCGAACTGTTGGCCGGCAAAGCGACCCAAGACCCGCTTCGCCGCGCCGCACAAGCCGTGGTCGCCGCCATCGACAATGTGACCCTGCGCAACCAAAATGGCGCGTCCTGGCCGGGCGCACACGGAATCAGCATCTACTTTCCGGCCCAATCCAACCTGTGGGACAGCGCCTATGCCGGAGAAAACAACTATCTGACCTTCACAGCCGAAACACGCTGGGACGAGTTCATCATCGCCTATTTGCAGCTGACCATCACCTGCGATCCAGACCTGTACGAGCCGGACAACGCGCCCACCGCCGCAACGCCATTTGGCCTGAACGACAAGCCACAACGACACAACTTTTGTCCCGCCGCCGACACCGCCGACTGGGTGGCCGTCGAACTGCGCGCCGGGCAAACGATCACCATCGCCACAACGGCGCTGGAACGCAACAGCGACACCGTGATCAAACTATACGACACCGACGGTACAACGGTGCTGGCCCAAGACGACGACGGCGGCAGCGGCAGAGCTTCGCGCCTGGTCTGGACAAGCCCGGCCGCCGGCGCGTACTATATCAAAGTTTTGGAATACTATGGCCGCACCGGCCAGGACACCGGCTATACCCTCGACGTACAAGCGCCGTCGGCCGCGCCGCCATCGATCACGATCAGCGGCGAAATACACCTCCAGGGACGCCACACGTTCAGCGACACACTGATCACCACACAACCCACATCCTATACCACAACCACAACCATCAGCGGCACATTCTCGCTGACCGTCACCCCGCCCTGCACGATCACCGCCGCCTACCCCGGCTACCTGCGCCAACGCTGGACCGTGACCAACGCCACAACGCCCCGGCTGCACTTTGCGCCGATCACCCTGCCCGGCGGCGACATCAATGCCGACGGGCAAATCGACATCCTCGACATCACCTTTATCGGCGCACGCTTTGGCGGCACAGACCCCCAGGCCGACCTCAACGGCGACGGCATCGTCGACATTAGAGACCTGGTGCTCCCCGCCGGAAACTTTGGCCGCACCGTCCCCTAGAAACATAAAGTCCCCAGTACACCTGCCAACCGCAGAGAACGCCAAGAAATAAAACATCGGGTAGCGTCGTAAATACACCAATCGCTGCGTCCCTGGCGGTCTCCTGGTCGCGTGCGTAACAAAACCGCCATTCTTGCCCCACCGGCGCGCCGGTGTAATCCTTTTGTAACCCAAACGTAACCGCGCTGCACACTCAACAATGATAGAATGTGAATGGTTTTCAAACACATCCAGACCCGTCTGACCCAATGCCGCGCAGTAGAAAGGTTTATCAAATGCAAACATTCCACCAGTCAAGCACCAAACGCACAGTCTTGTGGCTCATCATCGCGCTGTCGCTGCTGGCGCTGATCGATCTCTCGGCGTACCGCTCGACAGCATCTGGCCTGCCCCAATCCCAAACCGTGATCAAGATCATGCCGCAGACACTCAAGCTCAAGGTCGATGAAACAGCCAAAATCGACCTGACCATCGACCAGGTTTCCGGCCTGTACGGGATCGAACTGCACCTCAAATTCGACCCGAACGTGATCCAGGTCATCGACGCACAACCGGACCAAAAAGGCATCCAGATTCAAGCCGGCGACATGCCAATCCCCGATTTTATCGTGCTCAACACGGCCGACAATGTGAACGGCACAATAGATTATGCGGTGACGCAACTGCCGCCCAACCCGCCCGGCGAGGGCAACGGCGTGATCGCCAGCCTGACCATCCGCGCCAAAAAAGCAGCAGCAACCAACATCCAGGTCGAACAATTCCTGTTGGCCGACACGGCCGGCAAAAGCATCGACGCCGCCAGCCAGCACGGCCAAATCCAGGTGGTGGGCGGTTCCAATTGGCTATACCTGACCATCGGCGGCGTGATCCTGATCGGATTGAGCGCCGGAGTTGGCTTTATAATCATCAACAGAAAGCGAGCATAAACATGACCAGCAAAACCAGAATGTGGATCGTCCTGTTCTCCATCGTTGCCCTCATCGCCGCGCGCCCCCTGCCCGGCGCATGGGCGGCAAACACAACGGCCAAGCTGACGCCGGCCGCACAAACCATCGACGTCGGCCAGACGACCAGCGTGACCTTTGCCGTCCAGGATGTCGAAATCCTGTACGGCTACCAGGCCGCTATCGGCTTCAACGCCGCCGTGCTCCAGGTGGTAGACGCAAACTCGTCCAAACCCGGCGTGCAGGTTCAACTGGGCACTTTTTTACAACCCGATTTCGTCCAGCAAAACAACGCCGACAACAGCCTGGGCGCGATCGTCTGCGTCGTCTCTCAAATGGCCCCCCACTCGGCCGTCAACGGCAGCGGCGTATTGTTCACCATCACCTTCAAAGCCAAAGCGCCGGGGGTGAGCAACATCCATTTCACAGACTTGAAACTGGCGCGCGCAGACGGCATCGAGATATCGGCCAGCCAGCAAAACGCCCAAATCAACGTCGGCGCGGCCAACACGCCAACGGCCACGCCAACCACCGCCGCGCCAACGCCGACACCAACCGCCACCACCGCCGGGCCAACGGCCACACCCACACCGACCGCAACCGCCGGGCCAACCGCCACCCCCACACCCACGCCAACGGCCACGGCCACAACGGCACCGGGACAAACGGTCATCTATATCGTCAAAACGGGCGACACGCTCTACTCGATTGCCCGCCGCTTTGGCGTCACCGTCGAGGCGCTGACGCACTTGAACAAAATCACCAATTCATCGCGCATCTATGTCGGGCAGCGACTGATCATCCCGCGCGGCAACGGCGCAATGCCCACACCCAGACCAGGCGCAACCGCCACACCGAAACCGGGCACAACGCCGGTTACATACATCGTACAGCGTGGAGATACACTATACTCTATCGCGCGCCGCTATGGAACGACGGTGCAGGCCATCGCCACACGCAACAACATTGTCAACCCGTCGCGCATCTTTGTTGGGCAGCGATTGATCATCCACGGCAGCGTCACACCATCGCCGCGACCGGCAACCCGCACACACATTGTACAACGAGGCGAAACCCTGTACTCGATCGCCCGTCGCTACGGCGTCACCGCCTGGGCCATTGCCATGACCAACCATCTCTACAACCCCAACATCATCTATGCCGGGCAACGCCTGATCATTCCCTGAATCCAACGGCAACGTTCATGCACAAGACCCCAAGGGTTATCCTTGGGGTCTTTGTGCGCAACAGCGCCGCTATCCCACCGTCAAATACGCCGCCTCGACCCGCTCCGCCAGAATGTCCCAGGTCAAATTATCTCGAATGTAACGCTGTGCGCCCTCGCTCAACCGCCGGCGCAACGCGGCATCGTCCAACGCCATCACGGCCAACCGCGCCATCGAGGCCGCGTCGCCCGGCGGTGCCAGCAGCCCCGACACGTTGTGGGTGATATAGACAACATTCTGCCCCACCGCCTCGGCCACCACCGGCACGCCCGCCGCCATCAGATCGCGCAACTTGGCGGCGCATTTGGCGCGATTGACCAGCGTGTCATCAAAAGGGTACACGGCGACATCGGCCTGGGCCAGGTAGCGGGGCAGCGCCTCGCCATCGACCCAGCCCACGTCCTCGACCGCGTCTTGCAGCCCGGCCGCGCGGCACAATTCCACAAAGCGCGTCTCTTCGCCAAACAACCCCTTGCCGACGATCAGAAACCGCGTCTCTGGTTTGCTTTGATAAATCTGCCGGAAAACCTGCACCACGCGCTCTAGTTGAAACTCGAAAAAGCGGGTATATAGCAGCACCGTGGGGTGCGCCGCTTCATCTGGCGCGCCGCGCCGCTCCCAGGTTCGCGCCCCGCCGCTCCCGTTCGGCACATAATACACCCGTTCGGGCGGCACACCCATACTCCAGACAATCGTCTCCAACGCCTTGCTGGCCAACGTCAACGCATCGCCGCGCCGCAGCCCCCAACGCTCCTGCCAGGCAAAAACGCGCTTTTGCAGCCAGGAATACGATTCCAGGTCATTCCAACCGCCAAACCCCTCCCAATCGTCGCTGTCGACCACCAGGCGCACCCTGATCAAGCGCAATTTCCGCAGCCACCACAGCGCCCAGGCCGTCAACCCGGCATAAGCCTTGGGCTTGAAACAATGCACCACATCGGGGCGCAGCGCCAACACCCGGCGTAACAGCCGCCACACGATCAAAACGCGCCCCAGCAACGGCGCCGGCGACAGTGCGACATTTTCCACCGTCACGCCGCGATCCACCCAAACCTTGCCGCTGTCAACGGGCCAATCCCAGGGCGGGATGAGCACCGTCACCTGGTGCCCGCGCGCGACCAGAGCTTGAGCCATCGGCAGCGCGCGCGCGCTCATCGTCGACTTGGGACGCAAGCCAAACGGCCCCACCATCACGATACGCACAATCTACCCCCGTCATCAAAAACGCCCGGCTCGACAAGCCAGGCGTCATCAACCACACACAAACCTACCACCCCTTCAGGTACTCGCCCCACTCTTGATTCTGCGTCAAGTAGCGACCATACAAATACATCGCCGTCGCCGGAGGCTCAACCGGATGAGAACGCAACGACATCCCGGCCTCTTGCGGCGTGCGGCTACCCTTGCGTCGATTGCACTGCGGGCACGCGCTGACCAGATTTTCCCACGCAGAGCCGCCGCCCCGGTAACGAGGCACAACGTGATCAAGCGTCAAATGAGCCGAATGGCGACCGCAATATTGACACTGGTGCCCGTCGCGCCGAAAAATCTCGCGCTTGCTCAACCGCACATGCGGCCGGGGTCGATGCACCATATACTGCAACCGGATCACCGAAGGACGCTCAAAAGTCTGCCTCGCCGTGCGGATGACCCCCCGGCCATTCTGAACGATCTCGGCTTTGCCAACCAGCAGCAACCCAATAGCCCGCGGCGTACTGCACACATTGAGCGGTTCATAGTTTACATTCAAAACCAGGACTGGAGCATTCATCACCGAGCATTCCTTTACGATGCGCTTCCCCAACAAGACCAAGTATATCACACCCACAATAGTTGGTCAAAATTTCCCGATTGCCTTTTATTTCAAATATGTTATAATAAAGCGCGATGCACCTTGAACAAGAAATAAAACAACCCTATCTACTATCCATCTTTGATTTACAAAGGAGCGCTTTGATGTTCAAAATAGGGATCATTGGCATCGGCATGATGGGCCGGGTTCACACGTCACGGTATCTGCAACTGCCCAACGCCCAACTGACCGCCATCGCCGACATCTCGCCGGAAAAGCTCGAGGCCAAACATGTGATTCACGGCAACATTGCCCAGGACGACACCTTTAATTTCGACCACGTCGCCAAATACGCCAGCGGCGACGAGCTGATCGCCCAGGCCGACGTGGACGTGATCGACATTTGCCTGCCTTCTTATCTACACGCCGAATACGCGATCAAGGCGCTGGCCGCCGGCCGTCACGTACTCGGCGAAAAACCAATGGCCTTGACCGTCCCCGACGCCGATCGTATGATCGCCGCCGCCAAACAGGCCGATCGCCGCCTGATGATCGCCCAATGTGTTCGCTTTTGGCCCGAATACCTCTTTATCCGCGAGCACGTCCAAAAAGGCACGTTCGGCAAACTGCTCTCGCTCAACATGTACCGCCTGGGCGGACGCCCCATCTGGTCGTGGGACAACTGGTTTCTCGACCCCGCGCGCAGCGGCGGGCCGATCATTGACTTGCAGCTGCACGACATCGACTTTGTCAATCATGTGTTCGGCCTGCCAGACAGAATTCAGGCCACCGGGCGCAAATCGCCGGCGACCGGCTCTTATGACACCATCCACGCCCTGTTCAGCTATGACGACGGCCCACAGATTCACATTCGCGGCGGCTGGAGCATGGCCCAAATCCCGTTCCAGGCCGGTTTCGACGCCTGGTTTGAACGCGGCTTTGTCCGCTTTGACGGGCGAAACGACCCGCCGCTTCAGGTCTTTGCCAACCCGAACAAAAAAGAAGCCAAACCCGCCGAATACGAACCGGGCGACGCCTATTACAACGAAATCGCCTATTTTCTCAACCGCATCGAAACCGGCGCGCCGCCGGACGAATGTCTGCCGCAATCGACGCGGGACTCGATACAATTGATCGAACAAACGCGCCAGGCCATCGAAAGCGGCGAAACAATCAAACAAACCCACTGATCTTGCAAAGAAAGGAAACACTGTAATGCCAAAACTAGCAATTGGCGTGATCGCCTCCCTCCCCAAAGGCCCGGAAGAAGAGCTGAAAAAAGCCCACGACCTGGGTCTGCCCACCTGCCAGATCGTCTGTTGGAATCGAGACCTGTTCAACGACGAAATGGCCGAGCGACTGATCGCCGCATCGGAAAAATACCAGGTCGAGGTAACGACGATTTGGGTTGGGCTGCCCGGCCCCAAAACGTGGAATTTCACCCAAGGCCCGACAACCATCGGGCTGGTGCCGCCGGAATACCGCGCCGACCGCGTGGCCACACTCAAACAAGGCGCCGACTTTGCCAGGCGCGTTGGCGTCCCATCGATCACCACCCACGTTGGGTTCATCCCCGAAAACCCCACCAACCCACTCTATCCCGGCCTGATCGACGCCCTGCGCGAGGTCGTCGAATACTGCAAGACACTCGACCTGACCTTTTGCTTTGAAACCGGCCAAGAGACCCCCACCACCCTGCTGCGCGTCATCGAAGACCTGGGCGGCGAAAACCTGGGCATCAACCTTGACCCGGCCAACCTGTTGATGTACGGCCGCGGCAACCCGGTCGACGCGCTGGACGTATTTGGACAATACGTGGTCGGCGTCCATGCCAAAGACGGCGAATACCCCACCAACGGTCGAAGCCTGGGGGTAGAAAAGCCGCTGGGCGAAGGGCGGGTCAATTTCCCGCTGCTGATCCCCAAACTAAAAGCGCTGGGCTATACCGGCGCGCTGACCATCGAACGCGAGATCAGCGGCCCCAAGCAAATTCAAGACATCAAGCGAGCGATCAAAATACTGTCTGAATTGGCATAAAAAACCAAAGGGGCGCAGCATGCTGCGCCCCCATCCAAAATGTCGCCCCAGAACTAGACCCCGCGCATACGCGCCAATTCCTCCTCGACGACGCCTTCCTCCAATTTCTTGAAAAGCGGCCTGGGCTTGCGCAACGGCTGTCCCGGCGGCAGCCGGCTCGGCTCCCAGCGCGCGGTCAGCGCGCTCCGGTCATAACACAATGCGCGGTGGCTGCGCGTCTCCTCTTGGAACGTGGCCACATACTGCCGCCCAAACACGCTGCCCTCATACCCCAACATCTCGTGCAGCGCCTGCGACGAAAATGGCAAAAACGGCGTGAACAAAATCTTGAGCGAATCGATCGCCCGCAAGGTCACATACACACTTGACGCCGCGGCCGTCCGGTCCTGCTTGATCGAAAGCCACGGCGCCTTGTTGTCCAGGTAGCGATTGACCGCGCGCGCCAGATTCATCACCTCGCCCAGCGCCGCGCGGAACTTGCAGGCGTCAATCAGGCCGCCCACCGTCTCAAACCCGGCCTCAACGGTCGCCAATATTGCCTCATCGGCCTCATCCAACGCGCCGGGCTGCGGCACCCGGCCGTCAAAGCGCTTGTACGAAAACGCAAGCATGCGATTCGCCAGATTACCCCAGGTCGCCACCAACTCGTCATTGTTGCGCTGGACAAAACCCTGCCAGGTAAAATCAGTGTCCCTGGTTTCCGGCGCCACCGAGGTCAAATAATAACGCAGCGCATCGGGGTCATAACGACTCAAAACATCGAGCACCCACACCGCCCAGCCGCGACTGCCGCTCACCTTGCGGCTTTCCATATTCAAAAACTCGTTGGCCGGCACATCGGTGGGCAAATTAAAGATCACATCCTGGTCGTCGCGATAAAGCCGCTTCGCCCCGGCCAAAATCCCCGGCCAAATGATCGTATGAAAGGGAATGTTGTCCTTGCCGATAAAGTACATTGTGCGCGCCTGAGGATGATACCACCACTCTCGCCACACCTCCGGCGTACCCTGATTCCTGGCCCACTCGATCGCCGCCGAAAGATAACCGATCACCGCCTCGAACCACACATAGAGCGATTTACCCTCCCACCCCTCGACCGGCACGGGAATGCCCCAGGCCAAATCGCGGGTGATCGGCCGCGCCTGCAAATCGCGGGCCATATTGCGCGCAAAATTGATCACCTGCGGGCGCCACCCTTCCTTACCTTCATCCAGCCAGCCGATCAACATATCGGCCAATTTGGGCAAATCGAGGAAATAATGCGTTGTTTCACGTACTTCCGGCGCGCTGCCGTCGGTGCGGGTGCGCGGGTCGATCAACTCGATCGCGTTGAGCAACTTGCCACAGTTCTCACACTGATCACCGCGCGCGCCGTCATAACCGCAGTGGGGGCACGTGCCCTCGACATAGCGATCGGGCAAGAAACGCCCCTCCGACACCGAGTAAAGCTGTTCCTGAGTCTTGGAAAACAAGTAGCCGTTTTCGAGCAGCCGCAAAAAAAGCTGCCGGGCAACATGGTGATGGTTTTCGGTATCGGTATGAGTAAACAGGTCATAGGTCAGCCCCATTTTCTCAAACGTCTCCAAAAACTCGGCGTGAAAACGCTGAAATACCTCGCGCGGTTCGACGCCCTCGGCGTGAGCGCGCACGGTGATCGGCGTGCCGTGCGAGTCGGAACCGGACACCATCAACACATCATTGCCCTTTAAGCGATGATAGCGGGCAAAAATGTCGGGCGGCAGATCGGCGCCGGCCATATTGCCGACGTGGATCGACGCGCTGGCATAAGGCCAGGCCACAGCGACCAGAATTTTTTCAGTCATCTTGTGTGTACTCCAATCGAATCACAAATCATAATCAAATATCCCATTCCGCTGCCCCAAGTCATTTGAAACACACCCATCACAGTAAAAGCCCGGCCTGTTGATTTTGCCGGCGCCAGAAACGACGATGGATGATCGACGGTTTGTGCCGCACCGCCGCCGCCGCCACCTGCGCGCTCCAGCGCCGGGTGGCGACCGCAGCGCGGTCAAAGCAACGTTGGTCAAACCCGGCGATCATTTCCTCGCGCTCCGGCGCAGCGACGCCTTGACTGCGTTGGTACAACGCCTCCTCCTCGGCCAAAAACGCGGCCTCGAGGTCGTCCCGCTCCCGGGCATAGAGCGGCATCCGCGTGGCATAATCGGCGATCACGGCGCGATGCAGCCGTTCGTGCATCCACCACAACGAGGTCTCGTCATCAACGCCGCCCGGTTTGCCCAGCCCCGACGGCAGCGGCGCGAGGTGAAAAGGCTTGAACACGCCCGTACACGGCGCCGACGTGCCCGTCATCCAACAGGTAGGCCCATCATTGACGCGCAAGTGCGCCACCAGCGACGCCGTCGATTGGCTCTTGCGCACCACCGGATCGGCGGCATGCGCGCACACACTCATCTTGCCTTTAGACGGGTTCCACATCTCGTCCTGACCAGCGCGACCATGATCGCGGAGGTAACGCATCATACTTCGCACCGTAATCCTTCCTCGATCTTGGTCCATATACCCCGACGTGACGCCACGGCGCAGGCGGCACTCGCTAAAACGAGTATAGACAAAATCAGAATAACAGCGCGCAAAACTAAAATCGGCGGCGCGCTTGCACCACCCTTTTTCGATCGCGTGCTCGACCAGCCCCGGCGAAGCCAGGTCCCAATCGTGGTCGATGGTGATCCCGTTGGAAATGCTGTACGTGTCTTTGACCTGCCTGGCGGCCCAGTACTCGCCCGCCGTCTCCAAAACCCAGGCCTCACCCGGATCGGCGATCAAAAAACTGTTATGGTAGGTCATTTTCTGCTTGCAGATGCTGCACCACCCGCCCTGCCCATAGGTGTCCAACAGATCGATCAGCACGTCCAGGGCGCGGCGCGCCGTTTCCGCGCGCTCTAGGGCCAGGCGAATCAAGTCCATCCCCAGCAAACCGGTCTTGGCTTTCGGCTCCCTGGTAAACACGGCCTCATTGCCGATGGCAAGGCCGAACTCGTTGACGCCCATCTCGCAGCCCCACATCCAAAACGGCTGTGAGAGCAGCACGGCAAACGTCTCCGGCGCTTGAGGAATCTCGATATAGGTGCATTTGACCGTCGCCTCGCTGTGTTTGGTTCGAGGTACATACACCGGAACCTGCGCCTCATTGGGCGCGCGGTCGCTGTTTTTAGCCAGGATGACGCTGCCGTCGGCGGTCGAATTGCCCAACGCAACCAGTGTATCACACATCGCGCACTCCTTACCCACGCGGAAACGAGTGGAAACTCACGCCCCGCGCCTCCCCCCCCCTTTCGGCGTGTTCAGAGCACACCATACACGCGGTACACCTCGTCGATCGGCATTCCGGCGGCCAGCTGCTCGCGTTCCTCATTCTCTTTGGCAAAAATGTCCTCGACGCGCAACAGCACTTCATCGACGTACCGGGCGGGAATGAGCTGCACACCGTCGTTGTCGCCAAAAATAAAGTCGCCGGGCATCACCTTGACATAATGCGTCAAGTGGCCGGGCAAATAGATTGGCCGGTTGACCTCGGTGATGACCCAACCGCCAAAAGCGTTGGGGCGCGTGCCAAAGGAAAACATTGGAAAATCGGGCATTTGAAGCACATACTGGGTATCACGGCAGTTGCCGGCCAGCAACATCCCCCGGCAACCGTGGGCGTAGGCCAACTGGCAACTCATTTCGCCAAAATGGGCCGGCTGCAAATCATTGCCGCAGTCGAAACAGAGCACCACGCCGGGTTCGGCTGCCGCCACCGCGCGCATCATCCGCTTTTGCGGATGGCCGCCCTGGGCCGCCCACTGCTTTTCCATCTCTTCTTTCCAGCCCGGCATCGATCCATACTCGACCTGCGAGTGCAATTTGATCGGCAACGCGCGCCCCACCAACTGCATACCCTGGCGCAGCGGCACAAATTTGGACGAGAAAACCGTGTCGCGCACGCCCAAACTGCTCAAAGCATCGGACACCGCGCCGCCATAGCCGGCGTGGCGAAAGCGCTCGATCCGTTCCAGATCGCTGATCTCGAGCCGACGAATGTTGTCGTTATCCCATTTCTGCCCTGACATCATCTCCTCCGCTGTTCAAATACCGCCATATCCCCCACTCGTTCCACTCGGCGGCGATCTCGGCGCGCACGTGATCGATATCAATCTCGTGCGGGATTTCCACGGCCGACATTGGCGATCCCGGTTCAATCGGGCGAATGGGGCGCTCGGCGATGCAAATAGGACGATAAAAACGGCGCACGTGTTCGACGCCATCCGGTGTGATGACCGCCCACGCGGCCACATAGCGCGCGGTACGCTGCGCCAACGGCACGCCCTCGAGTTGCTGCAACAAAAAAGCCAGCCACGTTTCATCATCGACATTGTCGGCAAAGAGGCCGTTCCACCGCCGCGCCTGAAGACCCGGCGCGCCGCCCAAGGCGTCGATCTCTAGCCCGGCGTCATCGCCAAACACAAGCGGCCACCGCGCGCCGGCAAACGCGCGCGCCTTGAGCAACGCATTGGCCTCCGGCGTGTCACCATTCTCCTCGATCTCGCGATCGCGCAGCCCCACATCGGGTAGTGTCAGGCAGTCGAGGCCATGCGCCGCGAACAAGGGGGCAAAGAGCCGCTTTTTGTAAGCGTTCCTGGTGGCAAACAAGATCGTGTTGGGCAACGCGCTAACCGCCTTGGGACTGTTGTTCCTTTTTGATCGCCTTGCGCGCCTTGCGCGAAATGCGGTTCCACGCGCCGGTCAAGCCCATCGCCTTTTTCATCAACAACAGCGTCTCCTCGGCCACCACAGTCATCTCTTGTGTGCCCTCGTAAATCACCCGCTCCACATAGCCCGCCTTGTTCTCGATCTCGGCGCGGCGTTCGCGCATCGGGTCGAGAAAGGCATTGATCGCCACGGTCAACTTTTCCTTGACCTCCACGTCGCCGACGGCGCCGGCGCGGTAGCGCGTTTTCAGGTCTTGCACCTCGGCCCGGTTGGGGTTAAACATGTCGTGATAGACGAACACCGGGTTGCCCTCGACCCGGCCGGGGATGTCGGCGCGGATGCGGTTGGGGTCGGTGTACATGCCGAACACCTTTTTGCGCACCACCTTGGGATCGTCACTGAGCAAGATGGCGTTGCCCAGACTCTTGCTCATCTTGGCCTGACCATCGGTGCCGATCAATGTGCCGATCTCGGGCACCATCACCTTGGGGATGGGAAAAACCTCGCCGTACAGGTAATTGAAACGGCGGGCGATCTCGCGCGTGATCTCGACATGCGCCTCATTGTCCTTGCCCACCGGCACCAGGTGCGCGCGCGGCATCAAAATATCGGCGGCTTGCAGCACCGGGTAGCCGAGCAGGCCAAGGGGCATTGCCCCTTCGTCGATATGGGCGGCGCGGGCCATATCCTTGAGACTCGGCAGGCGGCTCAAACGCGGCACCGTAACCAGCATCTCGAAAAACAAGTTCATCTCGTACACGGCATGCACCGCCGATTGGAGATAAATGGTGCTTTTGGCCGGGTCGATGCCCGCGGCCAAATAGTCGAGCACCATGTCGTAGACGTTATTGCGCAGAGTGTCGATATGTTCCTTTTCCGGCCGGGTGGTCAACGTGTGCAAATCAGCGACAATGATATAGCACTTGTATTCGTCTTGCAAGCGCACGCGGTCTCTGAGACTGCCCACGTAATGCCCCAAGTGCAGTTTACCGGTTGGGCGATCGCCGGTCAAAATGCGTTTTCTCTCCATCATCTTGCCTCCTCGTCAAAGTCTGGGGCAATTTTACACTAATTGCCTCGTTTTAGCAATTGAGCGCCCAACAGAATTTGGCAATTTTCCGGCTTTTGTTGTAGAATGCAAGAAATCCAACTCCCGCAAGGAGGCAGCATGGCCTCGAAATCCCCCAACATCCTGTTCATTATTACTGCTACACATCCCTGGCTACAGCCCTCCAGATTGGCTCAGTCTTAAAGTCGAGACCTGACCATGCCAACCATTGCCGAGATCGAACAACAACTCTGCCGCCGGGTAGCCAACTATGCGCCGGTCCGGTGGGGACGCAAACAAGCCGATGATTGGGATCGCCAGACGCGCTTTATTTACCACATCTTTGAATGGCGCGACCTGCGCCAAAGGATCGGCAAACTGTCGCCGCCCCTCGCCCACTATGCCGTACACCGCTGGTTCAACTTT
>CAYZYE010000054.1:0-20378 GCA_964481205.1 uncultured Anaerolineae bacterium
GACCAGTTCCATCGGCTGTTCCACCGTGCCGAAAATGGCCCCGGCCGGCACACGTTCTGTCTGGCGCGGGCTGGCGGCGGAGGTAACGCGGTCAATGGAGGCTTCCCATTTGACCTCGGTGTGGTCAATGACCGATTTGGGCAGGCTGCCGGCGTCCAGGAGCACATCGCGCACCGTCAGGCGGGTAGGAGCTTCTTTCATAACATCGCCCGTGGTGCCGTAGATAGAACAGACGGGGCAGTTTGGATCATCACAAGTGTGAATGAAAACTTGTTTGGCCGGGTCGCGATCGTCCTTGAGTTTTGTTCCAAACTTGACGCCACACAACTTGGCCCATTGCGAGCGAATTTTGCCCTTGAGCGACGAGCCGGGGATGTAGGGGCGGCGGTCTACCGGGTTGCGGATGACGGGCATGTCCACGCCGCCGATTTCCAGGGCATCTTTGGACGCGCCGATGTGCAAGCCGGAGAGGGCATGGATTCTTCCGGTGAGGATGATACGACCGTAAAGTTTGATTTGGCGTTCTTCAGACATAGTATGCACTCCTTTTTTATGACTTGCCGCCATACTTTTTGTGGTAGGCCAGAATGGCCTCAAAGAATTCGACAAAATGTTGAAAGCGCGTCCGCTGCTCAATGGCATCAGGCGCTTTCATAATCTCGGCGATGGCCTTGCTCATTATCTGCTCCAATGGTTTGAGCTTCCGGTCACGGGCGGCCAGATAGCTCAATTTGGGACGCAGTAACGCCACTTGCCGGTAGGCGTCTGCGGCTTTTTTACGTTGCTCGTCGTCGCTGTGCTCGTCCAATACGGGCCAGGCCAGTTCTATCTGGCGCACCGGGCCAAAAACATTGCGAATCTGGCTGGTGGAGACGGACTTGATGGCCTTGCCGATCTTGTCTGCGTCTTCGACCAACATATTAATGTCGCCGCCAATGATCGCCGGCACGTGGCTCAATGCTTCCGTGAGCCATCGGTCGTCGTGGCGCTCTCCTCGTCTATCTCGACTCATTTTAGCCTCCTTTTCGAGTACGTGTGATATAGTCGGCCCAGCGAGCGGCCAGGCCCAGTAACCCAATCAGTGCATTGCCTTCTCTTAATAGTTCCTTTTCCCATGCTTCGATCTCGGTCTCAATTTTCTTGTCGCGGCTGCTCCGCGCTGTGCGGGTCAGTTGATACGCGGCGTGCCACATCCACGGGCCATAGTAGAACTGGTCGGCCTTGAGGCGGCCCTCCTTTTCGGCTTCTTTCTGCCCATTCAGCCACTCTTGGTGAAGCGTGCGTAGCTGTTGGATGATCGCACGCGGAGCGCCTTGCTCCAGCCAACGCAAAATGGTTTCCTTTCTGCGTCGAGCTTCCGCCAAGTCGTCCCAACTGAGCGTCTGCCCCAAAAAAGTGATCGCGTTCTTTTTGACTTCTCGACCGTTCACCTGGCGATGGAATGATTTGGCCGCCTCTTCCGCCTGGTCCGCCTGGTCGGCGGCCTGGTAGAGCGGAAACTTGGCCGGGTGCAAGGTAATGCCGCCGGAAAGAGTGACATTGGGATTGTGGCAGACGTATTCGGCAAACTCGGCCTGCACGTCAGCGGCAAAGCCGGGCAGCGCGTCCCACGCGCCGACGACGAACAGATCGTCGCCACCGGCGTACTGGACGTAGAGTTTGTCATAAAGGCCGTGCTTCTCGGCCTGGGGTTTTGGCTCTGGGGCGGTGGTGTATTTTTGATAAAGTTGACCAAGAGTCGCCACATACCCCTCAAAGAACAAACTCAGGGCAAAAGAGAGACTTGCCAGACGAGATAGCGTCAACCCATTGACCTCGCGTCCCTCTTGCTGACGTTTGAAACCATCCCGGAAGAGGTGACCCAAGTTGTCCACATCCATCCGTAGCACGCCCCAGCGTTTGATGCCCTGACTATGTTCAGCCAGGTCGTCAAAGGTGGCAATACGCTCTTGCTTTGTATCTTGCGGCCAGGTGCGGGGAACGAGTTGGGCAAAGGGTCGGAAGGCGGTAACGACCGGGCCTTGCGCACGAGCCTCTCGGAGCAGAGCGTCAGCAAACACTTGTTCCGGTTTTCGAGTCTGGTTCTGCGGCAACGGGTACACATAAATGATTGCAGATTTACCCTCACTGCCGGGCAAATGGCCTTCTTGGCGCTTTTTGCGGGCGTTTACGGCCCAGACGTTGATGCCAAACTGTTCCAGGCCATGCCACCATTTGGCAATGTGTTGACGATGCGTTTCAGGTGCTGGGCGTCGGGCGATAACCAGATGAGTTGCATAGGCCAGTTGGTTGCCCAGCTCCTCCAATGACGCGCATAGTGAACAAGATTGCCCGTCGCTCAACCCCGCTTGATCCCTTCCGCAAACGGGACAGGTTCGCTCGTTGCCCCCGGCGCCCGCACTCTGCCCGATATGCTCCGCCATTTCGTCGGCCGGCAACTCGGCCAAAGAGTGTTCTTTGGCCCGGCGCAACCGCTGGTGCAGCCGATCCCAGGCGTTGGCAAAACTACCGCGCCGGAACTCGGCGGCGGATGCCGGCGTCCAGGCCAGCGCCAGACGCAAATCGCCTTCGTGGGTCGAGAACAGCCGCCGAGTGACTTGGGTCTGGATTTCCTTTAACCGGCTTGCTGCTCCGGTCGGAACCAACAGATAAAAGTTGCCGCCGCCGGCATAGAGCAGGTTGGTAATGGGAAGCTGTAACTGATCCAGCGTGTACAAGACCACGGCCTCGGTCAACAATTGCAGGTAAAATGACCGCCCGCGCAGGCTCTTGGCGGCGTTCTCTGAGGCAATCGAGTAAATGAACTTTTGTACACCGCTGATGTCCCCGCCGACCAGCAGGCAGACCGGACGGGAGGCCGCGCAGTCGTCTCTCCCCTGTTTCAGCGCCCCGACCACCTCGCTGCACCAATTTTCACTCCGGTCATCAGCTGTCAGGCAAGCTGCCAGCGCCGCCGTCGTGCGGCTGTGATCGTAGAGGCTCACGTCCGGCACGCTGCGATAGTAGGCCGAGGGAATGCACCAGGTGTACTGTTGCATCAGCAATAGCATGCTTTCTAGATAGGTCGCCAGGTTGTCCCCATCGGTGTGAGCGTCGCGCAACGATTGCGCCGCTTGCTCAAAGCCGCGCCACAAATCCGTGTAATCTGGGTCGCTTTCAGCAACAGGGAAAATAATATGCCTTTTGAGCGACAGGGGCTTGAGCGGCCAGCAGAGATTCCGATTCTCTGGCGCTTTTCTCCCGTCGGCTTGCAGACTAGAAAAAATAGAGAATAGTTGTCTTGCTTGTTCTTGTTCTTCATCTTTGCATTTCCCAGCCGAGAGCCGGTCGGCTAGAGGCACTATGTCTTTTGCTGCATCCAATTCTTGTCGCCACTGCTCAGGCACGTATTGGCGGACAAAATCTTGGCTCTGCTCCCCGGCCCGCTGCGCAAATTTCCCCACGTCGTGCAGCAACCCGGCCAACGCCGCTTTCAACACATCTTGATGCACAAACACCTCCTTTTCTGACAACCCCGGTTGGATTTTTATTCGCCATCCAACTCTATTATACCAAATCTCCCATTCGGGTGCATCAGAAACATTTCTGAACTTTCTCAGAGGTTTCTCTGATGTCCGATCGCCTCGATTGTGCTATACTGAATCTGGGTCGCAAAATCGTCCAAAGCGCGTTTGCAGAAAATGATAGCTCAATCGTTCGTCTTCGGGCAGCCCCCAGGTCACGCGACACTCGGCCAAAATCGCCGTCTTGTGCGTATCGACCGTCTTGAGCGTGATCCCCAGCGATTCGGCCACGTCTTGCGGCGATTGCCCGGCGGCAAAAGCGTGTAGCACATCGATCTGGCGCGGGGTCAACCGCTCGATGGCGCGCTGGCAACGGGCGTGCTCGCCTGCGCCGAGCGCCCGCGCCTGAGTGGTCATCACGGCATTGGGCGTGGGCTGCGCCAACTGTCGCAAACCGGGCAGGTACGCGCCCCAGGGCATCATCGGCACCCGAATCAGGCGCACACCATCTTGCGGTTTGGCGTGCATGATCGCCCCGTTTCCGGCCTGCTTGAGAAATTCGCGCGGCGTGTACATGTGCCACAGCCGGTCATCGTGATCAAAGTGCAGCATTGCCGCCGACATCGCTTGCAGGGCCAACATCCGTCGCCCGCCAGAGATGCAAACGTGTAACCGCTGTCCTTGCGCCTTGAGTTCGGCGATCAATCCATAGATCGCGCTCCAGGCGGCATTGGCATCGCCCTCGTCGCGAATGTCATCCAGCCTGACATTTCCCTTTCGGATGGGGAAAAAGCGCAGCCGGCATGGGCGTCCGGCATAGGCGTCGCCTTGAAATTCGGCCGTCAACGTGGCAATGGCCGCTTCGGCCACCGGGTCGGCTTGCGGAGACAGGTGAACAATGATCACGTTCTGAATCGTCTCACCACGACCGAGCAGATCGTCAAGCGCAAAAGTCACCACCTGCGGCCCGCCGGCCATCGTGGACACCATCGTAGATGGCATTATCGTTTGGTTCATCTCAAATCCTATACTTGCTAGTCGAGGTCAAGATTATGAATCACTTTCCCATTGTCCTTGTGGGCGGCCCGCCCGACAGCGGCAAATCGGTGTTGACCGCCGCCCTCACCATGGAACTGCGACGCCAAAACGTCCCGCATTACGTCTTGCGCGCCTGCCCGGACGGCGAGGGCGATTGGCGGTATCTGGCCGACCAGGCTCTGGTGCGCACCATTCTCGTCCCCGTCAAGTGGACGCCTGAATTTGTCGAGCACATTTGCCGCGATTTGGCGCACCCCCATTTGCCGCTCATCGTCGATGTTGGCGGGCGACCGCAAGATTGGCAAGAGTGCATTTTCGATTACTGCTCGCACGCCATTCTGCTCACCCCAGATGAGGCTCACCGCGTGCGCTGGCGTGACTTGATCGCCCGCCACCGGGTCTCGCTACTGGCCGATCTGCGCTCGTCGCTCGACGACCCCGCATGCCTGGAACGCACGACGCCGTCGATTTCGGGTGTGATCTCGAACCTGTGTTGGGGGCAACCCGTTGCCGGCCCCGTCTTTGACGCACTGGTCAAGCGAATGACGCAACTCTTTGCCTATCCCCCGGACAGCCTGCGCCGCGCCCATCTGGACAGCGCGCCCGTCGAGATCGTCGTCGACACGGATCGGCTCTATCGCACCTTGGGCGGCGAAAACGCAACCGTTCTGTGGCGTCCCGACCAACTGCCCGCGGTCGTGGACTATGTACCCGAAAGAACGCCTTTGGCCGTCTATGGCCGCATCCCCAACTGGCTGTGCGCGGCGCTGGCCCTGGTGGCTTGTCCGGCGGCGTTCTGGCCATTCGATGTCCGGCTGGGGTGGGTCGAACCGCCCCAGATGAGCCACTGTCCGGCCGTTGACGGCAAAATGCTCCGCGCTACCGTTCAGCGGCGCGCCGATCACACCCTGGTCGCGTTCACGCTGCCCTATGCGTTCATTGACCACCTGGACAGCGATGCTTTTCGCGTGCCCGAGGTGCCCGCCGATCGGGGAGTGATCATTGGCGGCAAACTGCCCCACTGGCTGACCGCGGGCATCGTTCTGGCCTACCGGCAAAGTGAATCCGGCCGCGCGCCGCCGTGGATCGCCGTTTACCAGCCGATCGTTGGCGGGGCCGTCGTGGTGTACACTCGGCTGGAGAAACCGGCGTTGGGCGATGTGACGCCGGTCAAATGGCCGGCCTGATCGCCCCGTGTTTGGCCGCATACACAAAAACGCGCAAGCCGGGATCGCTCCCGGTCTGGCGCGTCAGGTTGATCGATTGGGGATCTGCGGCGATCACGTTTTCCCTCCGGCATGCCGATGACGGCTCATCTTGCTGCGCATCGTCTAACAGCATAGCACACAAGTAGATAAATGTCAATCGGTATAGTTGGACATGCACTTGTGCCCGGTATGCGTTTGCCGTTCAAGACAGAACTTGTCCCCACAGTAGAGCAATGTTATAATGACGCCCTGAATTCTCCATATTGCCGCCGGGAGCCGCTATGCCATTTCTTCCAGGTACGTCCATCGAAACGATCACCTCCAACCTTGCGCGCGGGCCAATCCACTCTGTTTTGTTCGACTTTGACGGCACCCTGTCGCTGATCCGGGAAGGATGGCAGGGGGTCATGATCCCAATGATGGTCGAGATTTTGCTCGATCTGAACACCGGCGAGACAGAGCGCGTCTTGACCGCGATCGTCACCGGGTTTGTCGATCGCCTCACCGGCAAGCAGACGATCTATCAAATGATCGAACTGTGCGCGCAGGTGAAAAAGCGCGGCGGCGCGCCGCTCGAACCACTGGCCTACAAACACATGTACCTCGACCGGCTGTGGGCGCGCATCGCCCACCGGGTCAAGGGATTGGAGCAAGGCGAGATCGCGCCGGCCGAGTTGGTCGTGCCCGGCGCGTTCGAGGTGCTCGCAAACCTCAAGCAGCGCGGTGTTGCCTGCTACCTGGCCAGCGGCACCGACCAGCCCTATGTGCTCAACGAAGCCGGCGCGCTGGGGCTGGCGGCCTATTTTGACGGGCGCATTTTTGGCGCGCTCGACGAGTACAAGCGCTTTTCCAAGGCGCAGGTCATTCAAGGCATTTTGCGCACGCACCAACTTGAGGGCCGCCAACTGTTGGCCTTTGGCGATGGCTTTGTCGAGATCGAAGAGGCGAAACGGGTGGGCGGCATTGCCGTTGGCGTGGCCAGCGACGAGTCCCGGCGGCGCGGCGTCGATGCCTGGAAGCGGGAGCGCCTGATCCGCGCCGGCGCCGACGTGATCGTGCCCGATTTTCGCGAGCAAGATGTCTTGCTCGACTATCTGGCAGAATGATGGACCGATGAAAATGCCAGAACGACATTCGATTTGTCGGTCAATCAGGGAGGAAACATGATGCCTTATCCAACTTTTGATCCCGGTCAGTTGCGCGTCTTGCCTCTCGCCGAGCGGGTGCATGATTTTCACCTCGACCAGGTGCTCTCCCTCGACGCCGGTGTGCGCTTGCACGACAGCCCCGCCTTGCGCACCGTCGCCGCGCGGGTGATCACCGCCCGCGCCGGGGGCCGCCCGGTGATCTTGATGATGGGTGCGCACGTGATCAAAACCGGCCTCTCGCGCTTTGTCATCGATCTGCTTGAACGCGGCGTGATCACCCATATTGGGGTCAACGGCGCTTGCGCCATCCACGACTATGAACTGGCGCTGATCGGGGCGACGACCGAGAGCGTGGCCCGCTATATCCGCGAGGGACAATTTGGGCTGTGGCAAGAGACCGGTCGCCTGAACGAGATCATCCAGGCCGGCAACGCCGAGGGGATGGGCATCGGTGAAGCGGTGGGCAAAGAGATAAAAGAAGGCGATTATCCGCATAAATCGGTGAGCATTTTTGCTGCCGCCTATCGCCTGCGCGTGCCCCTCACCGTCCACGTCGGCATCGGCTATGACATCATCCACGAGCACCCCAACTGCGATGGCGCGGCGTTGGGCGCAGCGTCGTACCGTGACTTTTTGATCATGGCGCAAACCGTCACCGGGCTGCAAGGCGGCGTGTTGCTCAACTTTGGCACGGCGATTATGGGGCCAGAGGTCTATCTCAAAGCGCTGGCCATGGCGCGCAATGTCGCACATCAGCGCGGCGAACACATCGACCGCTTTACGACCGCCGTTTTCGACCTGCAAGACCTGGGCGCAGACATTCACCATACGCCGCCCAAGAGCGAGCCGGCCTATTATTTCCGCCCTTTCAAGACGATCCTGGTGCGCACGGTCCAGGACGGCGGCGAGAGTTTTTATATTCGCGACGACCATCGCGCCACGCTGCCGGCGCTGCACCGGCTGGTCACCGGAGGGGCAAAGCCATGACCTCGCCATCCCGGCGGCCGCGCTGGGCGGCCAAAGTATCGCCGCTCGAGATTCGTCGTCTTTACGAGTGTGATGCCCAGGGCATCGTCGATTCGGACTTGATCGACAAGGTGCTTTACGCCTTTTACGCCCGCTGCCAGAGCATCCTCACCGTCACCGAGGCTTCACGCGGGCGGGTGGCCTGCCCGGAATGCGGCCAGATCATCACCCATCGCTGGGACAAACAGGCTCTCCTGGTCTGTCCGGCGTGTCATTGGACGCTCTCTTGGGGCGAGTATTACAAAAGCTACAAGCGCAAACAGCTGCATGGCGGCGGCGCGGTCGATGTGTTTCAGGCTTTTGTCAATGATCTGCCTCAAGCCCGAACCCCGCAGCAAAAAATGTTGCTGATCGACCGGATCATTCACGAATGTCACAAAGGGGTCATTCGGAGTGTCCAGACCTACACGCGCCCGGTGGCGGTCAATTTGATCGCCGGCACGATGGGGCAGGTGATTCAATTGCTCGAAGAGCTGGCCTACGGGCCGGGCAGCGTCGATGGCGCGCAAACGCGCAAGCGGGTCTGGCGCAAGCGGGTGCTCAGCGGCGTGCGTGGTCGGGACAGGTGGCTGGGCAAGGGGGATGGGGATGGATAAACAACGATTGCAGACGCTGCTCGACGGATTCCCAGGCGCGCGGATTTTGGTCGTGGGCGATTACTTTGTCGATCTGTACCTCGATCTCGACCGCACCCTTGCCGAAACGTCGCTAGAGACGGGATTGGAAGCGTTTCAGGTGGTCAATGTGCGCAGCAGCCCCGGCGCGGCGGGCACGGTGGCGTCGAACCTGCGCGCGTTGGACGTGCCGGTGACGGCATTGGGCGTGATCGGCGATGACGGGATGGGATACGAGCTGCTGCGTGGCCTGGGCGAGCGCGGCGTCGATAGCGCGCCGTTGCTCCGGGAGGCCGGCCGATTTACGCCCACCTATACCAAGCCGATGATGCGCGAGCCGGATGGCCGTGTCCACGAGTTGAACCGGCTGGACATTAAAAATCGACAACCGATGTTGCCAGAGATCGAGGAGCGGGTCATTGCTCAACTGCGGGCGCAGATCGATGTCGTGGACGGCGTCATCGTCGCCGATCAAGTGCCGGAGCGCAATTGCGGCGTGATCACCGATCGCCTGCGCGCCGAATTGAGCGCGTTGGCCCAGGCCCACCCCGACAAGATCATTGCCGTCGATTCGCGCGCGCGCATTGGCGAGTTTCGCAACGTGATCGTCAAGCCCAACGCCGGCGAGGCCGCGCAGGCTGTCGGATCGAGTGAGCGCAGGCCGGGGGTAGAGACGGCGCGGGCTTGCGGCTATGCGCTGCACGAGCAGAACGCCAGACCCGTTTTTTTGACCGTCGGCGCCGGCGGCATCCTGGTTTTCGATCAGGGGGTGTTGACCCATGTGCCGGGTATCCGTGTGCGCGGGGCGATCGACATTGTCGGCGCGGGCGACAGCACGATGGCCGGCATTGTCGCGGCGCTGTGCTGCGGCGCGACGTGCGTTGAAGCGGCGTGGGTTGGCAACCTGGTGGCCTCGATCACGATTCAACAGATCGGCGTCACCGGCACGGCCACGCGCGCGCAGGTGCTCGCGCGTTTCGAGGAACGGGGCGCTATTTCGGCTGTTTGAAGGCAATTCCAGAAAAATAATTGTCCCAGATTAGCATAGATCATAGAATAATGTTAGCATAAAATAGGCAAATTTATGGAATTGCCCAAGCTTTTCCAGTCCGCTTTGCAGGCAACTTTGATCAACAGCTTTGCTTGCAAGTTTTGGGACATTTTAAAAACCGGAAAAGTCCAGCAACCAGCGGTACGCCGGACGGGGTGAGCCGTCGGGGTTGAGGATGCTGTACCAGCCCATCGACTCGCAACAAGGGCACGTTTCGTCATCGCCGCATTGGTAGCGGCCAAAGTCCAGGTTCCACAAAAACATGGCCTCCATCCACGGCCAATGTCGTTCGGCATACGAAAACGCGCGCAGCAGGTAGCGGGCTTGCGTGTACCTGGAGACCACTTGCCATTGACGCGCCGGCCAATCCGACCGCCCCCGGCAGCATCGTGGGGGACGGATCAGCCAGCCAAACTCGGTGGCCCAGACAGGGGTCGCGGCGTCGCCGTATTCGATCATGATCTCTCGCGCCAGCTCGGCGCGCCGAAAACAATATCCCGCGATGGAACGGCAGCCCAGGTCGATGGCCGGGCCGTGTGAAGGCGAATCGTCGGTGCAAATTTCGGCATCGGTCGACATTTCGGGCGGGTAAGCAAAGCCGAACGGATGGATACCCAGGACATCGAAATAATCGGCCGCGCCGTGCGCATACATTTCACGCAGAAAGGCCAGATCGTTCAGGTGGTTTGGGTCATGCGTGGCGTTGACCGGGGCCAGCCCCGCGCTGACGACCAGCGCGTCCGGGTCGGCTGACTTGATGGCCTGGTAGGCGATTTTGAGCAGTTCGGTATACGCCGCCGGGTCGGGAGCGCGGCCCCATTCTTCGATCAGATTCGGCTCATTGCCAATCTCGTAAGCGTCGATCCGCCCGGCATAGAGCTGGGCGTCGAGGTAACGGTAATGTCCCCACTCGGTCCAGTCCTCATCTACCCGTGGCAGGTTGACCCGGTACAGCACTTGAAACGGCAGCCGTTCGGGAGGCGGATAGTCGTAAATTTTGATCCACTCGAAATTCAGGGCGACGGCTTTGGCAAGTGAGTCATCTTGATAGTTGACGCCCTTGACGTGGATGCCGTAACCCGCTCTGACCGCCCGCGTTGGCGCAGTGGTCGTTGGCGTTGCCCCGGTGGGAGGCGCCGTGGGCGTGGGCAGCGGCGACGTCGCCGCACCCGGTGACAGGTCGTCGCCCGGCCGGCAGGCCGCGCCGATCCAGACCAGGCAGATGACCATACTCGTGATGAAAAATGTTTTATGGTTCATAGCCGCTATTATACATTGACCGGTATGGTTGGCAAATCGCCGCACAGAGTGGTTCAAGGTTGAACCACTCTGTTCTTGCTTTTATTGCGTTCGCTCTGGTTTGTGGTATAATGTTGAGCGTCAAGATTGTGCATGGCTGCTGCACATATCGTCCATGCACCTAATGGAGGAATCTGTGTTCAATCTATTAAACGCCTTGTTTGGTATCTTTTCCCAGGACATCGGCATCGACCTGGGCACGGCCAATACGTTGGTTTACGTCCGAAACAAGGGAATTGTCATTAACGAACCTTCCTGGGTGTCGATCGATACAAAAACGAAAAAAGTGCTGGCGATCGGCAGCGAGGCCAAAGAGATGGCCTGGCGCACACCACCCAATATCCGCGCGATTCGCCCGCTGCGCGACGGCGTGATCTCTGAATTTGACATTACCGAGGCAATGCTGCGCTATTTTATCCAGCGTTCGCACAATGCCTTTTTGCTGCCGCGCCCGCGTCCGCGCGTGGTGGTCGGCATCCCCAGCGGTGTGACCGAAGTGGAAAAACGCGCCGTTTACCAGGCGGCGATCTCGGCCGGCGCGCGCGAGGCGTACCTGATCGAAGAACCGACCGCCTCGGCGGTCGGCGCGGGGCTGCCGGTCACAGAAGCGGTTGGCTCGATGGTGGTCGATGTGGGCGGCGGCACCACCGAGGTGGCCGTTTTCTCATTGGGCGGCATCGTCGTCAGCCGGTCGATACGTGTGGCCGGCGACGAGATGGACGAGTCGATTGAAGACTATGCCCGCCAAAAGTACAGCCTGCTCATCGGCGGGCGGATGGCCGAGCGTGCCAAGATGACGATTGGTTCGGCCTATCCTTTGCGCGAGGAAAAAACAATGGTTTTGCGCGGTCGCAACCTTGTCACCGGCCTGCCCGACTCGGTCGAAGTCAGCAGCATCGAGATCCGCGAGGCGCTGTCCGGCACGGTGGCCATGATCGTCGACGCCGTGCGCGATACGCTCGACGAGACGCCGCCGGAATTGATTGCCGACTTGATGGAACAGGGCATTTGTCTGGCCGGCGGCGGCTCCCAGTTGCAGGGTTTGGCCGAACGGTTGAGCGAAGAAACCAAGATGCACTGCTATGTCGCCGAAGATTCGATGACCTGCGTCGCGCGGGGCGCCGGGCGCGTGCTCGAAGACCTGGATCGATACGCCAAAATATTGGCCAGCACCGACCGGTCGACCCCCCGGCTGCGCAACTAGATCAGCAAATTAAGCAAATGATGGCCGAGCGGCCGAGTTTTGTGCGTGGGCCGTGCAACGCAGCCCACGCCATGCGCTTAATCGGCTGATTTTTTTGTATATCACCCAGGCGCTTTATTTCTTTGCGTTCTCTGTGGTTGGCGGGAGCGCGAGCGATTTTTTCAACAGACTCGGAAAAATACGGTGAAAAACCTGTCTTCCCGTTCCCTGATGTTTGGAACGTTGGCCCTCTTGATCGTCATCGGCCTGGTGCTGGATGAATTGGGCGCGTTGGCGCCTTTGGAGGGTTTGTTCCTGCAATTGACCACGCCGCTGCAACGGCTCGTCGATGGCGTTACCGAACGGGTCATCGGCGGCAGCCGCTCCTGGCGCGACCTGCGCGATCTGCGCACGCGGAACAGGCAGCTAGAGAGCCTGGTCGACGAGTTGATGATTGAAAATGTCCGCCTCAAAGAGATCGAAGCTCAGAACGAGGATTTGCGCGCCAAACTCGATTTTGCCGAAACACACCCCCAGTACGTCCTCAAAGCCGCCGAAGTCAAGGGGCGGGTGATCGGATCCGAACCGAACAATTTTATGGCCGTCTTGATCATTGACGTGGGCAAGCGAGACGGCATCCTCGCCGGCATGCCGGTGGTCACAGAACGCGGTCTGGTGGGGCACATTCGCAGCGTGGGGCCAAATTGGGCCAAAGTGTTGTTGATCATCGATCCCTCCAGCTCGGTCGCGGCATTGATCCAGTCTTCGCGCCTGCCGGGCGTCGTTTCGGGCCGCCTGGACCGGGATCTGGCGCTGGACTATATTCCGCAGGGTACGCTGCTCTCCGTTGGCGAGATCGTGCTGTCCTCTGGCATGGGGGGAAATTATCCCAAGTCGCTGGTCATCGGCCAAATCATCGAGGTGCAGCAAAACGACATCGAAACCTTTCAACGCGCGATCGTCCATCCTTCGGTCGATTTCGACCAGATCGAGACCGTGCTCGTCCTGACCAGCTTTGAACCGGTCGATATAAAAGATGTTCTAAATGGAGAGACGCCTCAAGATGATACGGTCGATGCAGAGACGACGCCAGAACCAAAAACAACGGTGACGCCCGCGCCATGAATGCTTATCTGATTTGGTTCATTCTGGTTGTTCTGGCGCTGTTTCAAAGCACCGTGATGCCGCGCATCACGATCATGGGCATTCATCCCGACTTGATCTTGATGGTCGTGATCTCGTGGAGCCTGCTGCGCGGCGCCGAGGAGGGGATGTTGTTGGCCGTGATCGGCGGCGTGCCGCTGGACTTGATCTCGGAAGCCACGTTTGGCATCCACACCCTGGCGCTGCTTTTTACCGCTTTTGTCTCTGGTTTTGGCCAAAGAACGGTCTTTCGCTCCGAGGTGTTGATGCCCATTCTGGCAATCCCCATCGCCACTCTGGTCTACGAGTTGATCATCTTGAGCGGATTGTTTCTCACCGGCTGGCCCGTGGCGTGGGGAACGCAGATCACCCAGGTTGTGCTGCCATGTATGGCGGCCAACACGGTCTGTATGCCGTTCGTGTACTTGATCGTCCGCGTGCTCCATCGACGCACGCAGCGCGAACGGATGACTGTATAGATCGAGCAAGATTGAGTAAGTAAAGCGGTATATTATGTTGACACATCCGCGCGCAAAAAATCAAGTCGATCTCGTCGTCGTCATATTGATCGTCCTCTTTTTCATCGGGCTGATTTTCATCGTCGCCACCGGTTGGGTGGTCTGTGCGCGGCAAGCCGGGACTGCGTCGAACCGGCTCGATGCAGCCGGCCTCCCGGCAACGCCGCCGCCGCGCTGCGAAACGCCACAGGCCGAGGTCGCGCGCTTGTACGTCGAACTGGAGCGGGCGCAGCGCAGTCTGGCGACGGTCAGCGCCCAGGCCACCGGAGCGGCGCTGACGCACTCGCCATCTACCGTTCTCGACAAGCCGCCGTTGGCTCTGGTGCTCGATGCGCCGTTGTACAAGCAAGAACATTCGTTGAGCTGTGAGTCCAGCTCGGCGGCGATGGCGGCCCGTTTTTTCGGCGCGTCGGTGAGCGAGGCGCAAATCCTGGACGCGCTGCCGCGCGACGAAAACCCGCACAAGGGGTTTCGCGGCAATGTCGATGGCGTTTATGGCGGCCTGGACGATTACGGCGTCTATGCCGGGCCGATTCGCCGGATTTTGACCGGTCTGGGGTTGACGGCGACGCCTTTTGCCGGCGCTATGGCTGACATCCGCGAGCACCTCCGGCATGGCCGGGTGTTGATCGCCTGGGTCACATACGATTTGCAAGTTCAGACGCCCCGCCAGATGACTTTTGGCGACGGCGAGACGGCCACGCTGGTGCCGTATGAACATGCCTTTCTGATCGTCGGCTACAATGGCGAGGGTTTTTGGGTCAACGATCCTTACACCGGTACGGCCCGCTTTTACGCCGAGCGCGAATTTGCCCGCTCGTTCGCTTACCTGGGCAACATGGCGCTGGTCGTCGGACCGGGCAAGTAACAAGGTATTGTTTAGAGATGATTAACGCAACGTTGAAACGAATTCAATCTGTTTCCCTGCTGCGGATCACTATTTTGCAAGTGCTGATCGTGGTCGTTTTTGGCGTGTTTGGGTTTCGGTTGTGGAGCCTGCAAGTGGTCGCCGGCGAGCAGTACAGCGAGATGGCCAGGCGCAACCGGACGCGGTTGATCACCACCAATGCCGCGCGCGGCGTAATGTATGACCGCACCAACAAACTGCTGGTGCGCAACATTCCCCGCTTCAAAGTGCTGCTCATCCCGGCCTACTTGCCGGCAGACAAGGAAAAACGGGCGGCGATTCTGGAACGGCTGCACGAGTTACTCGACATCCCCCTGGTCAGCGACCTGGCCCCGGCGCCATATCCGCCGTATTACGGCACCGCCGCCCTGGGGCTGCGCGATCTGGTCCACCAGGGGCTGCTCTATGCGCCGTACAAACCGATCTTGCTTCATCGCGATGTGTCGCAACAGACGGCCTTTTTGATCCAGGAATTGCACCTGGATTTGCCCGGCGTCCTGGTCGAGGTCGATTCCTTTCGCAAATACCTCACCGGCGCGGACACGGCGCACCTGGTGGGCTATATGGGTCCCATTCCGGCCGGCGCGTCCGAGAAATACGGCGTTGAACAAGGATACGATACCAAAGATTGGATCGGATTGGCCGGGCTGGAATTTTCGTACGAAGACCGGTTGCGCGGTCGCAAGGGAAAAAAGACCATCGAAGTGGATGTCGCCGGCCGCGAAGTGCGCACGGTGGGCCAGCCCATCGCCCCCCAGTCCGGGCAAAGCCTGGTTTTGACCCTCGACCTGGACCTGCAACAGTATGTCCAGGATGTGCTCGCTCAGGCGATGTCCAAAGCCGGCTCTGAATCGGCGGTAGCCATTGTCGCCAGGGTGAACACGGGGGAAATCCTGTCGATGGTCAGCCTGCCCACATACGACAACAACCTCTTTGCCGAGGGCATTTCGGCCAAAGACTTTAACCGCCTGAATACCGACCCGGCGCACCCGCTGCTCAACCACGCCATTTCCGGCGTCTATGAACCCGGTTCGACGTTCAAACTGGTGCCGGCGTCGGCGGCGCTGCAAGAGGGCGTGGTGGGGCGATGGACGTTGCTAAACTGTCCCTCCGATTCCGGCGTGTTGTGGCTGCCCAACAAATATTACCCCGACAACCGGGAATTGGCGCAGCCTTTTTACTGCTGGACGCACGTGGCCCATTTTGGGCATGGACGGCTGGACATTGTCTCGGCGATCGCGCATTCGTGCGACATTTTTTTCTACATGGTGAGCGGCGGCTTTCCAGACCGCTTTGAAGGGCTGGGTCTCAACCGGCTGCGAGAATACGCCGAAGCGTTTGGCTACGGTCACCCCACGGGCATCGACCTGCCCGCCGAATCGCCGGGCCGGGTGCCGACCACACAGTGGAAGCGGGTCAATTACGGCGAAAACTGGACCACCGGCGACACCTACAATATGGGCATTGGGCAGGGCTATATGGGGGCGACGCCGCTCCAGGTGCTCAATACCACGGCGGCCGTGGCCAACGGCGGCACACTCTACCAGCCGCAGCTCGTTTACCAGATCGTCGATGTCGATGGCAACGTGGTGCGCGATTTTGCACCACAAGTGATCCGCCAGGTGCCGGTTGCCAAAGAAAACCTGGAATTGGTGCGCGAGGGGATGCGCGCCGCGGTCACGCGCGGCACAGCCGAGTGGCTCACCCTGGACGGCCCGCTCAAAGTCGCGGCCAAAACCGGCACGGCCGAGTATTGTGACAGCCCCGATTGTATGGACGAAAACGGCATCATTTTGACCGCGCACGCCTGGTTTACCTGCTATGCGCCATATAACGATCCCGACATTGTGATTACCGTCTTTGTCTATGGCGGCGGCGAGGGCGCCAGCACGGCGATGCCGGTGGCCGCAGAGATATTGAATTATTACTTTCAACTTTACTGATTTATTCCCCTTTGTGCCAGGTTATGATCAAATCCCGCAAACACTTGTGGCGCGACACGATCGTGGTCGCCGCGGCCGGGCTGATCCTGGGGCTGTTTTTCAGCCGCGTTTTGGCCGAAATCGCTTGGGTGCGCTGGCCGTTTTATCGCATCGAGTGGACGCTGGCCGGCGCCGCGCTGGTCGGCGCCGCCTTGACCGCCGTCTGGCGGGTCAGGCCGGGCGGGATAGCGCCGGCGTCGTTGCTCCCTTGTGGCCTGCTCGCCTTGTACCTGATTCAACCCACGCCCAACCTGCTTCAGGCCGGCGTTCTGTTTGCCGGAGTGTTGCTGTTGGTCGGGGTCTCGAATTCGCGGCGCCCGTTTCCCGACTGGGGCATCGCCCTGGGCTTGTTTTTTGTGCCGCTGGCCTTTTACCTGAGCACACTCACCCCCGGCGTCGGCGAGCGGGATGGCTATGAGCTGCAAGCCGTTTCGGCGACGTTGGGTTACGCGCACCCCACCGGCTACCCACTTTTTCCCATCGTGGGGCGAATCTGGATCGCCATTTTCCCCTTTGGCGGCATCGCCTGGCGGATCAATGTCTTGTGCGCGCTGTACGCCTCGGCCAGCATCCCGTTGATCTATGGCCTCGCACGCCGCGTGCTGGGACGACAGTCATTTGCCGCCTGGAGTGCGTCGTGTCTGGCGTTTTCGCGCACGCTGTGGGCACAAGCGGCGCAACCCGAAAAGTATACGCTCAACGCTTTTTTCGTCGCCCTCACGCTCTATGTCGCCTTTGGCGCAGTCGATCCCCGCTCGCGCGGGCCGCATCCGCATCTGCGCTGGCTGGCCTTTGTCTATGGCTTGAGCCTGACTCATCATCGCACCATGTTGATGCTGGCCCCGGCGCTGGCGCTCTATGTGCTGTGGCGCGACCCCGGGCTGCTCAAACGTCCCGCCGAATGGCTGACCGCGTTGGGCGTCGCGCTGGCTCCGCTGCTCATTTACCTCTATATTCCCTGGCGGGCGTGCGCGCAGGGCGTGTGCATGTCAGCAGGCGAATTCATCCAATACATTTCCGGCGCGTATTACAGCCCGGCGATCCATCCGTTCGACTGGCTTGCGCCAGAGCGTGCGCAAATGTTTTGGCGCTTTCTGCTGACCCAGTTTGGCTACCCCGGCATTGTCCTGGGCGCGCTGGGCGTCATCACCTGGGCTGTGCGCCGGCAGTGGACATTTTTGATTTGCTCGGCGCTGGCCTATTTCACATACTATCTTTGGGGTACGATATGGTACGCTTACTATAATGACGTTAATTCATTTATCCCCAACCATCTGATTTTTGTCGTGTGGATGGGACGCGGCGCGTTGGGCGTGTGGCAGTTGATCCGGCGGCTGGCCGGCCGCGTTTCCGGTTTGCCCCTCCAAGCCGCGCGTTCCGTGCTTTTTGCTGTCTTGATCTTGCTGCCGCTGGGGATGATCTGGCGCAACGCCCCGCAAGTCGATCGCCGCGACGCCTGGGGGCTGACGCGCTGGGCCGAGTATGCCATTGCCCAAGACCTGGCCCCAAACGCCGTCATCCTCGCCGACCGGGAGAAACATCCTCCCCTCGATTACCTGAGCCGGGTAGAGGGTCGCCGCCCAGACCTGGATGTGGTCATTCTGGGCGACGAGCAGGCTTATCTCGACCGCTTGCTGTGGGACCTGGCGCACGGGAAAACGGTGTATCTGGCGCGGTTTTTGCCCGGCCTGGATGGGCCGTACCACCTTTATTCAGCCGGCCCGTTGGTCGAGGTGAGGGTCAAGCCGTTGACGACGACCGTCTCTGGTGACGCGATCGCCGGTTTCGGGCTGCCCGGCGGTGAGCCGATCATTCAACTGCTGGGGACGGACGGCGAGCGGCAAGCGCGCGTCCGCGCCGGCGATGCGCTCTCGCTGACCTTGCTGTGGCGCGCCGTCGCGCCTGTGCCGGGGCATTACCGCGTCCATCTCCGCCTGGTCGATGCGCTCGGCCATGTGGTGTGGTCGAACGCCCAGCATCCGGTGAGCGACATGTACCCCACCGGGGCATGGGAAATTGGCGAGATCGTTCCCGATTGGCGCCAGGCGCCGCTTTCGCCGCGCCTGCTGCCCGGCGAGTACACGCTCCAGGTGGGGCTGTTTGCGCCATTTGCCGCCGCCGGCCTGGAATACGCCGGTGGGCAAACGTGGCTCACTGTGCGCCAGATCACGGTCGAACCGGGGAGCAGGCCAAAGCCCGATCACGCGCTGGACGTCGTTGCGCCAAAACAGTGGCGGTTGTTGGGCTATGATCTGCCGGCGCATGCGCCGCCGACCGGGCGCGTGTCGCTGAATTTGTACTGGGAGGCGCTGGCCCCCCTGGTCGATTGCGAGATCGGCGTGCGCCTGGCGGTGGACGGTCAGAGTCAGGCGTGGGCGTGGCAAACGCCGGGCGAGGGCGCGTATCCCACATCGAGGTGGGCGCCGGGGCAGCGAATTGTGACCACGCACCTGTTGACGATGCCCACCTTGAGCGCGCCGGACGCTGCCGCCCAGGTGCGGGTGCAAATCGCCGTGCGGGAAAAAGGGGCCGGCAAGAGGCGGGTTGCGTTTTACCCCGGCTGGTTGAAAGCGAAGACGACCGTGCTGGCGCTGCCGTCGCTGACGGTGTCCGGTCGCCCGCCGGCCGCGCCGGGCACGTACAATTTCAATGACCACATTTTACTGGCACATATCGAGCTAAAACAAGAGACACTTGCGCCGGGGACGCCGTTGGAATTGGCCGTCGAGTGGCAGTGCTTGCAGCAGATGGAGGTCGATTATACGCTCTTTGTGCAGCTGGTGGCCCCCGACGGCGCGCTCCGGGGGCAGATCGACGTCTGGCCGCGCGACGGCACGCATCCCACCAGCGCGTGGCAAGAAGCGGAGACGATCGCCGACACATATACGGTGCAACTGGACGCCGACGCTCCACCCGGCGAATACCGGGTCGATGTGGGCTGGTACCTGTTGGAGACGATGCAGCGCCTGCCGGTGCTCGACGCCGAGGGGCGCGCCATAGACGACAAGGTGCGGATTGGCGGGGTGCTGGTGGGGCGGTAACGGGTGGACGCGGGGTGTCAATCCAGCGGTTTTTGGGCATAGATCACGCCGCGATCGTCGGCCAAAATGGCCGTGTCGCCGCTTTCTTCCCACACCGGGGTCTCGCGGTTCCAATAGAGGTGTTGCGGCGTGTTTTCGCCGCTGGTGGTGTGAACGCGCAGTTCGGCGCCGCTGCCCAGGTAAATGTTGGGAAAAACAAAAGCGTTGCCTTGCGCGTCGCGCAGCGTCCACTGCGCCAGCGACACGGCGCGCCCCCGGTTGGCAATGATCACGGTCTCGGCGCCCGGCGCACCGCGCCCAATCACCTCCACGATTTCGAGTTGCGGCGGGACATTGGGCGTGGGGGTCGGCGTGGGCGAGACCGTCGCCGTTGGTACCGGCGTGAGGCCGGGGATGATCAGCTTTTGATTGACCTGGATCAGGTTGGGGTCGGTGATGTGGTTGACCTCTTGCAGTTCTTCTATGGACACATCGAGTTTGGCGGCGATGGCCGAAAGCGTGTCGCCGGGCTGGACGACGTAAAACGCCGGTGTCGGCGTGGCCGCCGGCGCGGTTACGGTATATGTTGCCGTAGGTGGAAGAACGGTCGGCGCCGATGTGGGGGCCGCCGTGTGCGCCTGACACGCCGACGCCAGGATCAGCAGCCAGAAAAACACGAACCATTTTTTACACATAAATGTTCTTCCTTTGTCGCGTTTACGTTTCACCGGCGCGCTT